>JBOHQZ010001764.1:0-1000 GCA_050732275.1 bacterium | reverse complement strand
CTGCTCAACCTGCTGCGGACGCCCTTACCGCCGGCGCGACTGCAACAAGTTTCGTGGCCGCTGGCATTTTTCAAGGCTTTTGAGTATGATACCACTTCCAATTTGGATGTGACCACCGAGGCCGATCCCAATGCCGGCCTCGTAGGCGGTGATAATGCCGTGCAATATTTCTGGGGCGACAAACCCGAGACCGCGCTCAATATTCCGCCGCGCGATTCGGTGCAAGTTACGCAAGTGCTGTTTGCGGCGCCGCCGAATCAAATGCCGGGATTGTTGCTGGATAAGGAACCGCCGATGTGCCGGTTGGCTGGGGTGACGCCGGGGCCGCCCAAGAAAATTATTTTTGAGGCGCAAGATGCCGTCAGCGGCTTGCGCTCGATGCGCGTGGTGGCGGCGTACAATCTCGTCTTCGAGCAGCCGCAGTTTGTTGTGGGCACGACGGAGAAGGTGACATTGGCAGCTACCGTTTTTAACGAGAACGATCCCACCGGCTTCGATATCGAGGTGACGGATTTGAGCGGCAACTCGGTAATCTGCGATCCCATTTTTCTCACACTGCAGCCAGGATTGCAGGTCTCGGAATATTACATCGAGCCGATTTTTGCCGACCGTTATTTTTATATCAAGAACAACGGGGTCGAGCGTATTCAAGTCAATTTGAACGGCCACGAATTTACTCTCGTCGCCGCAGCGAAAGGCGCGCCACTGGGGCTTAACACGTTTGCGATTCCGGCGCGCGGCGAGATGACGATCGATATTTTGCGTTATCTGAAACAAGATGCCAACAAGATGACGATTGCGTTTACCGGGCCGGAAGGCAGCCGCGCGGATTTGATTCTTTCCGATATGACCATAAAGACGCGCGTCGATTTGGTTTTAGAACTCGCGCCGGTGCCGCAGCAATTCGCGCTCGGACCGAATCTGCCCAATCCGTTTCGCAGCGGCACGACGATACATTTTGAAGTGCCATCATTTGCCGCAAATGCGCCGCAGGTCGAAT
>JBOHQZ010001763.1:0-1003 GCA_050732275.1 bacterium | reverse complement strand
AGCCGTCGGAATCGCAGGTAATATCGGCCAAGATGCCGGAGCGCGTCGGTTTTTCATCGAGCCGGTGAATCGGCATGATCGGAAAAATTTGATCGATCGCCCAGGTGTCCGGCAGCGATTGAAACAACGAGAAATTGCAAAAATAAATGTCCGCGAGAGATTTCTCCAAACCTTCGAGCTCGTCCGGCACGTAGCTGCTTTCCCGGGCCAGGCGATGAATTTTGTAATTGGCCGCCCAGTAAATGGCTTCGGCATACGCGCGCCATGGCAAATTGACGTAGCCGAGATTGAACATGTTCAGAAGCTGCTCGCGGGCATGCTGAATGTCGTGATAAACTTCCTGAAAATTCTTACGGCTCAGGCTTTGATAAGAGTCCCATAAATCCTTGACGAGCGGCGGCGTATCGTTTGCGGACGGCGCGGCGGGTTCGCCCGGCTGAAATTCGGTAACGCCGAGCACATTAAAGAGCAGCACGCTGTGATAAGCCGTAATCGCGCGGCCCGATTCGCTGACGATGATCGGATGCTCGACTTTTGCCTCATCGCAAGTGGTCATAATCTGATACACGACGTCGTTGGCATATTCCTGCATGGAATAATTTGCCGAGGCCGAAAAATTCGTGCGCGAGCCGTCATAGTCAACGGCCAATCCGCCGCCAACGTCCAAATACTTCAAAGCCGCTCCCATTTTTTTAAGCTCGACGTAGTAGCGCGCCGCCTCGCGCAAAGCGTCTTTCACATTGCGAATGGCCGTGATCTGGCTGCCGAGGTGATAATGCATCAGTTGCACGCTGCCCAACAAGTTTTTGCCTTTGAGCCATTCAATCGCCTGCAACATCTCCACCGGCCCCAATCCGAACTTGGAGCGATCACCGCCCGAGGCTTCCCACCGCCCGGAGCCTTTCGCCGAAAGCCGCACCCGCAGCCCAATGCTCGGTTCGACTTGCAGCTTTTCCGCCATTTGAGCGATCAGTTGCAGCTCATTGAATTTTTCCACGACGAG
>JBOHQZ010001762.1:0-1004 GCA_050732275.1 bacterium | reverse complement strand
GTCAATCGCTTAATTGAAAAAGATCGAGATAGCACTCGAAAGGGCAACGCTCACGGAATTTTTTACGCTTTAATTCCGTGTGAGTTCGTTTCCGTGAGCGACTTTTTTTTGCTTTTCACTTCGTCGTTTGCATATTTAGCGCCGCAATGAGAAAAGCCATTTCGTCGGTAAATGAATCGATGATCTGCGCCGGCGCGGCGCCGAAGTTATGGCCGGCGCCCCACATCATTTTCAGCAGAACGGGGCTGACGCAATTCTGCGCGGCTTGCAATGCGGCGACAAATTTATACGCGTGCAGCGGCACGGCCACTTGATCACGATCGCCCACCATGATCAGCGCCGGCGGATAACACCGGCCGGGTTTGATATGATGATACGGCGAGTGCGCCAAAAGGGTTTTGAATTCATCCGGTTTTTCCGTTGAGCCAAATTCGTGTACCCAATGTCCGGCAGTGGTGAATTTTTCAAAGCGCAGCATATCGAGCGCCGGCCGATCGATAATACTCGCACCGAACAAATCCGGACGTTGCATCACCGCCGCGCCCGCCAAGGCGCCGCTGGCGCTTCCGCCGTTCGCGACTAACTTCGCGGGCGAGGTGTATTGATTGGCGATCAACCACTCCGCGGCAGCGAGGTAATCATCCAAAGAATTTTTCTTGTTATGTTTCGTGCCGGCCTCATGCCACGCCTCGCCATATTCGCCGCCACCGCGAATACCGGCCACCGCATAAAC
This sequence comes from bacterium, assembly GCA_050732275.1. GTDB lineage: Bacteria > Zhuqueibacterota > Zhuqueibacteria > Zhuqueibacterales > Zhuqueibacteraceae > Zhuqueibacter. Next base: position 271 of record JBOHQZ010001762.1, on the reverse strand, counting down.
GCCGCCCATTTCTATCCACGCGATGATCTGCGGTTGATACCACAGAAATGACGACCAGCCAAACGCGCCGTAGCCATAAAGCAATGCCGGATTGCCGCCGTTCAATGGCAACCCCTTTTGATGCGCAACAAACATGGGCACGCGGGTGCCGTCCTGGCTTTGATAAAAAACCTGCTTTGCTTCGAAGCGATCGGGATCAAGCTTTAATTCCGATCGGCGAAACCTCGAGCTTTTGCCAGTTGCCACATTTAAAACATGAATCGAGCTGGGA
>JBOHQZ010001761.1:0-1006 GCA_050732275.1 bacterium | reverse complement strand
GGGCACAAACACGATCGAGACGCCTAAAAAAGCGAACGACACCGCCACGTGCGACGCTATACCAGGAATGGAAAGGCCGTTGCCGCTCACTAAACCCGTCGTCACCGCCAACGCCACCCACAAAAAAACGTCGAGAATGGTTGCCGTCGTCAGGATGATTCTGGCGAAGCGCGTTTGCATCACGTTCAAATCCAGAAAAATTTTCGAGATCACCGGAATCGAGGTGACGGCGAAGGCGATGCCGATGACGATTTTTAGCGCCAGCATATTTTGTTTTTCACCCAAATAGGGCGAAAAATCATAAAAATACGGCACGATCCAGCCGGCGACGAACGCCGCGATTGCGCCCGCGATCAGCGCGGCAACCGTTTTTTTGTCATCCTGCTTCAACGACATCTCGATCTCGAAGCCGGAGACGAACATGAGCAACACGAGGCCGAGCCAATAAACGAGCGAGAATAATTTGGCTTGGACTTTAAACGCATCGAACAGCCAGGCAAAAAGCTCGGGAGAAATCGCGCCTAAAACCGTTGGCCCGATGAGCAGGCCGCCGAGAATCTCGCCGACCACTTTCGGAAGCTTCGATCTTTTGAAAACATACCCCAGGCTGTGCGCGAGAATCAGCATCAGGCTAATCGCAAGGAAGAACCGCGTCAACTGATAATCGGCCAAGGTGATGGATCTGGTATTCATATAAATAAATAAAAAGACAAAACAATTTAGAGACAGAATGATTCAACGGCTTTTTAAAACAATTATTTTGTCACTCAATCATTTTGTCATTAAAAAGCAGGTTGGTAAGCCGGCTGCGGGCGTTTGGCATGATGAACACGATTGACGCGCGCGTAAAATTCGGCGATCAACTCCCCTTCCTCCTCCGTCATGAATTTTTTCCACTTGTCGGCAAAGTTGTAAATCTCCGTGCGTTTGATGATGTCCTCAAAACTCTGATACCATTCCAGCTCGCAAAATTTTGTCACATCGCGCAGAATGGGAACCGGGTCCT
>JBOHQZ010001760.1:0-1007 GCA_050732275.1 bacterium | reverse complement strand
CAGCGCTCTTACTCTTGCTCGTTTGGGGAACGAGCAAGAGTAAGAGAATGAGCAACCAGTGACGGGCTACCAGCAACGGGTAATGAGCAACCAAGTTCACTTAACGAGCAGCATCTTTTTGCTCGCGCCAAAATGATCCGTACGTAAAAGATAGAAGTAGGTGCCGCTCGCAACGAGGCGCCCATTCCGATCAAAGCCGTCCCAGGCGACCTCGTGGCGACCGGCCAATTGCCGTTCATCGACCAACCGGCGGACAAGCTGGCCAGTGATGGAAAAAATCTCCACCTTGACCTCGCTCGGTTGCGGCAATTCGTATTGGATCACCGTGCTCGGATTAAACGGATTGGGATAATTCTGGGCAAGAGTATAGATGAGGGGGAGAGAGGCGCCAACGTTTTCCGCGACTCCGGTCGTGAGAGGAACATCGCCGAGTGATTTCAAGTATTCGCCAACGTCGCTTTTTTCCGGCTCGGATAGTCCTAATCCCGACAAGTTGTTGTAGTGATCGACGACCTCCTTCAGCGTTGCAAAGCGGCCATCATGGTAGAAGCCGCCCTTCGCGCGAGCCCAGAGGCCTTTTAATGGCGTGGTTCGATAATACTTTTTATCGGGCGAGCGGCCCGCTTGAAAATCATCGATACCGATCTCGTCGGCTGTATGCATATTCCAGCCGGGCTCGGTATAGAGTGGCGGCACATGGCAGGTCGCGCACTTAGCCTTGCCGTTGAAGAGAGCTTGTCCGCGTGCGGCGGCCGCCGCGTCGAAGCTGCCATCCGGCGGCTTCGGCGACGGGATGGCGAGCTGATAGAAATGTAAAGCGGCAAGTTTGGAGGTGATGAGATCCGGATCATTCCGCACGTTTCCAAAGCCGGCCTTGGCAGCAACCGGAAATTGTGCTGCATCGTTCAAACGGGGATCGTAGAAAACTCCTTTCCCGTGCATCTCGAGATTGGCGACAAACGCGTTCCAATACGTGGTCGAGCCCCATCCGGTACCGGTGCCAAGGT
>JBOHQZ010001759.1:0-1009 GCA_050732275.1 bacterium | reverse complement strand
AAAGGCTGGTTTTGCGAACAAGGCTTTCACTCATAAAACGTTTGCGGTCGCAATTGCGGCCCGGCGATTGGCTCGTCGCGTTTTTGTTCGTCGCGCTGGCCGCCGGCAGTTTTTGGCTCGGCGGCCTGATGAATCCGAGCAAAGAAGCGGCTGGCAATTTCATTGCCGCCGTCATGGTCGGCAATCGACAATTAACAACGCGAGACTTGGCCACGCCCTCTGAGTTTGCCGTCCGCGGCGCCGTTGGCGAAATGCTTTTGCAGGTGGCGAACCGCCGCATTCGTGTTTTGCGCAGCACCTGCCCGAATCAAGTTTGTGTCCGGCAGGGCGCGGCATCTCGGCCGGGAGAAATGCTGGTCTGCGTGCCGAATCGCGTCGTCATTTTTATCCGCCGCGCCAACGAGGCAAAATTTACGGAGACGCCAGACGATTCGCTAACCTCGGACACAGTGGCTTCGGACTATGACGCCGTCACTTACTAAGCCGATCTTTTCGGCGCAACGTCTCGCCCGCACCGCGCTCTTTGCCGGTTTCGGATTGGTGATGTTTCTCTTCGAAGCAATCCTGCCGCGGCCGTTGCCGTGGGCCAAGCCGGGCTTGGCGAATATTGCCACGTTGTTGACCCTATACTTGTTGGGCGCCGCCAGCGCCTGGGCCGTCACGTTGTTGCGCGTCTTGCTCGGCAGCTTTTTCATCGGCTCATTTTTAAACCCGGGTTTCTGGCTGTCGCTCGCCGGTGGCTGCGCTGCTGCCACCGTGATGATAACGCTCAAAAAATATGCTTCAGCACAATTCAGCGTGATCGGCATCAGCCTCGCGGGCGCTTTAGCCCACGTGCTGGCGCAGATCGCCGTGGCCGGCTGGTTGATCGTGCGCCGTGTTGAAATCGTCTATCTCCTTCCCGCGATGTTGTGGCCGGCGCTGTTCGCAGGTTTCGTCGTGGGGGTTGCGGCATTTTTGCTGCTCGAGCGGTTGCGGGTGTGAGGAGGTTAAAAACAAAATACTGATC
>JBOHQZ010001758.1:0-1012 GCA_050732275.1 bacterium | reverse complement strand
GGATGAAAAAAAATTTGCGTGAAAACATATTGAGTTGCTCCATTGACAAGGTTACGTAATGTGACAAACTGAAATTTGTCACTCCGTTGTTTCGCCGGCCACTTCCAACTCGGCCAGCGCCACGTAGTAATTGAACAGCGCGCGGTAATACTCCGCTTTGGTTTCGGTATAGGTACGGTAAATATCGATCAGATTCAGCGCATCGATCCGATCGGTTTGATAATGCGAGACGCCGGTGCGCAACGCGTCTTCCACATCGCGCAGCAACGTTTCTTCAAAAAGCCGCACCTGCGCTTCGGCGGCTTTCACGTTGCGATGCGCCGTTTCAATCGCGGTCACCACGTTGCGATTGAAAGCGTCATATTGAATCTCCGCCAACCCGAGAGCGGCGCGCGCTTCTTGCGCTTGACCTCTTGGGCCTTTCCAAAACCACAGCGGAATGGAAACGCCGACATCGATGCCCCACAAGTTGCTCTCCGTGCTGCCGAGTGGATTGGCGGCGGTGAAGGGCGGTTGGCCATCGCGCTTTTGGTTGAACAGCCCAACCGCAAAATCCGGCAGATAAGTTTTTTGCGCGAGTCGCATCTGCGCGCGGCCGCGCTCGACCAGCGCTTGGGCCATGCGGCGCGCCGCGCTGATTTGCTGTATTTCATTCATCACCATCTCGGCGGTTTTGGTAAATGGCTGGTAGGTGAAATCATCGGCGAGGCCGAGTGGCGTGGAGCCGGGCCGCCCTAGCAAACGATTCAGCTCCGCGAGCGAGTTTTGCGCCTCGCGTCGAGCGGCAATGATCTCATTATTGATTTTCGCCAATTCGGTTTTGGCGCGCAGCACTTCGAGAAACGTCACCTTCTGCGCCTGATAGCGCGCCGTGGCGGTCTCGCGAAACTGCTGCAGCAAATCCGCAATCGCCTCGAAATTGGCGACGGATTTTTGATTCAGCCACGCCTGATAGTAAGCGCGTTTCACCTCGGCGCTGATCAACAATTTGGTGCGCCGCAAATTCTCTTCA
>JBOHQZ010001757.1:0-1015 GCA_050732275.1 bacterium | reverse complement strand
ACGGAATTGGGCGTCGTCGCTGCGTTCCAACACGAGATTGTCTGCCACCGAAAATTCCGCCACAAAAGCCTCGGCGCGGCGATCCGGCGGAATAAAGCCGATCCGGCGCCGATCAAGCCGGCGAGGGGACATGCCGGCAAGCTCCCACATTATTGTTCCGGCTTGCAATGGCCGCAATCCCATAATCGCTTCAGCAAGCTCACGCTGCCCACTGCCATCGATGCCGGCAACGCCGAGAATTTCGCCGGCGTGCAGCTCAAATGCAACGTCGTCCACGGCCAAGTGGCCGCGGTCGTGGCGTAATTTGACATTGGCAATTTTCAGCACGCGTAAATGTTTATTGCTTCCATCACGGCGAGTTGTTTTTTCATCATCTTTATTGAGAGACGGCGCGATCTCGCCCAGCATCGAGCGCGCCAAGCTTTCTGCCGTTGCCGCGCGAGCGTCGACGGTTGCCACATTTTTTCCTGCCCGCAAGATGGTGATACGGTTGCTGATTTCCAACACCTCGTCGAGCTTGTGCGTAATGAAAACGATACCTTTGCCCGCAGCTTGCAATTGGCGAATCGTCGTAAACAACGTTCTAACTTCCTGCGGCGCCAGAACCGAAGTCGGCTCGTCGAAAATGATAAACGCTGCATTTTGGTAAAGCGCCTTGATAATCTCCACGCGCTGTTTTTCGCCAACCGCGAGGTCGTCCACTCGCGCGCCGGCATCGAGGCCGACGCCTTGCGCGTCAATAAAATCCTGCACCTGCTTTTGCAAACGCCGGGGATGGAAAAATCGAGTGGGAAGCGTGCCGAGCACCACGTTCTCGGCGACGGTGAGCGTATCGACGAGCGAGAAATGTTGCTGCACGAAACCGAGGCCAAGCTGCGTGGCGGTATGCGCTGAATCGATGCGGGTTGGCTGCCCGTCAAAATAAATGTCGCCCAGATCGGGACGATAAAGTCCGAAAAGAATTTTCATCAAGGTGGATTTGCCAGCGCCATTTTCTCCTAGCACAGCATGCACC
>JBOHQZ010001756.1:0-1018 GCA_050732275.1 bacterium | reverse complement strand
ATATAAGAGTAAACCGGATTGCTCACCATCTCGATGCTGTTGGCAAAATTCGGATTGAGATGAACGTCCGCGAGCGGTTGCAGTCGCAATTGGAAAGCATCGGCATCTTTGCTCAACTGGCCATCATTTTGCGCCGCCTGAATGATCGCGCCGAAGTATTTTTCGACAAAAGGGGGAAACTGCTTTTCCAGCGATATGGCCTCGTGTCTGTCAGCAAGCTGAATGAAAGTCGAAGTCCGGTTGCTGTTCCAGCGCTTGAGCGCGGATTCATACGCGGGATATTTGATGTACGGCAGCACGAAATCAAAACGAATGCTGGAATTGTCGGGCGTATTTTGCGCGACGCCGGTGACGATAAAATCTTCAAATTGATTGCCAAAATTGAGAGCGAGACGCTGGCCCAACGGCGCGGCGTCATTGAAATACTTTTGTGCCATCTTTTTGCTGAGCACAATCGCGTTGGGATTTTGCAGCGCCGTAGCCGGATTGCCCTGCAACAAAGGAAACGTAAACATCTCGAACATGGGAGAATCGGCAAACAACACGTTCTCGCTGAAAGAGGCGTCGCCGTACTTGACGATGACGTTGCTCGAAGTGATAAACCTGACGGCGCGGGCGATCGCGGGAAATTCCGTTTGCAGTGCCGGCGCCAACGGAAGAGGTTGATAGGCGGAAAGCGTGCGCTCGCCGCCGGCGTTCTTTTCATCTTGAATCACGCGAAAGATCGTGCCGGCGTTTTGATGAAAGGCATCGAAACTCCACTCGTGCTGCACGAACAAAAAAATCAAAATGCAGCACGCCAGCCCGACAGCAAGGCCGAAAACATTGATGAAGGAATATGCCTTTTGCCGGAGCAAGCTGCGCAAAGCGACTTTTAGATAATTTTTGAGCATGGTTTTATTCCAGTTATCAGTTATAAGTTGCTATTTCAAAGCGGACTCAAGCAGTCCCGAAGGGACTTGTGAAAATAGCCCATCAATTTATTGGTGGGATAACATAAGCAAAATTACCTCACAAG
>JBOHQZ010001755.1:0-1018 GCA_050732275.1 bacterium | reverse complement strand
AGAACGCCTCCGCTGCCGGGAGCAACATTTCGCTGCGGCGATTGCCCCATTTTTGCTGCGCCTGGCTCGTCCACGCGCCGGAAAAGACCGGGCTGATCTCTTCGCGATACACGGGCAGTGTTAGCGTTTGCTTAGCCAATTCTTGAAAAAATCCGTCGGTTCTGGCCATGCGAACTGTTGGCGTAGCCGGCCGGTAGGCTAAATCTTCGGCGAGTCGAATGTCATAACCGGTTGGTCCACCGCTTTGTTCGCCGATGTCGAAGAGCCGCAGCGCATTGGGCCAATTAAATTCTTTCTTGGCTTGATGCGAATATCGCCGCACTTCCTTGGTGAGCCGCGAATTGAACCAATCCGGCGGCCGATAACCGAACACGCGGCTGCCGTCCAGCCCCTCCCATTCGAATAAACGCATCGTTTCCCACGGCCGGTAAAAAACATAGGCTGACATGCCGCCCTTTTTCAAAATTTGCGGCAAGCTCCACGGATGGCCGTTGGCATCCGGCATCCACGCAGTTTTCACCTCGACGCCGAATTTTTCTTTGAGATAACGTTTGCCATAAAGAAACTGGCGGGCCAACGCTTCGCCGGAGGACAAATTGGCATCGCTTTCCACCCAGGTGCCGCCAACGATCTCCCAGCGGCCATCCCGCACGGCATGTTGAATGGCGGCAAACAACGCGGGGTCGTCCTGCTCCATCCACCAATAAGCCAACGCCTGGCCATGTGAAAAATAAAAGTCCGGATATTTTTCAAGATGGCGAATCGCTTGTGAAAAAGCGCTGCGACAAAGGTTGATCGTTTCCGGGTAACGCCACAACCATTCGGTGCCGATGTGCGAGGCGCCCGCAAGCGTCACATCCGGCAGTTTCGCAGCCGCCTCCGGAAGCTGCGGCAATCGGCTTTGGGCTTCAGCGATGATTTCGTTGAGGGAGGCGGTCTTGCCCTCTTTCATCGCCGACCACATTTTCTCCTCAAATTCTTCCTGCGCGGCAACCCGCTCGCCCCGATGGTATTGCTG
>JBOHQZ010001754.1:0-1019 GCA_050732275.1 bacterium | reverse complement strand
AAGTCCCGAAAGGGACGGATGAAAACGAAATGCGTGTAATTTTTCAGGCGTTCTTTTCAATCGTCCCTTGCGGGACTTGGAGACGCTGTTATTTCAAATTCCCAGAGATAAAATCTCTGGGCTATTCCCACGCTGTCCCTACGGGACGGAATCGTCGTCCGCTAACTTACTGCCATGAACTGATTACTGCTCATTCATACCGCAGCGCCTCAACCGGATTCGCCAGCGCCGCTTTGATCGCTTGCGTGCTCACCGTCAACAACGCGATGAGCAAGGCCATTCCACCGGCGAGCGCGAAAATCCACCAATCGATATTGATGCGATACGCAAAATCTTGCAGCCATTTGCTCATGGCAAAATAGGCCACCGGCCAAGCGATAAGATTGGCCAGCAGGACCCATTTGCTAAAATCTTTGGAAAGCAGCGCCACGAGATTCGGCACGGAGGCACCTAAAACTTTGCGCACGCCGATTTCCTTGGTGCGTTGTTCGGTCGCAAACGCCGCCAATCCCAGCAAGCCGATGCAGGCGATGAAAATTGTCAGGACAGAAAAGATCAAAAATATTTTTCCCAAACGCTGTTCCACCGCATACTGTTCTTCAAAACTTTCATCCAAAAACTTGTATTCAAACGGCATCGCCGGCGCGAAAGTTTTCCATTCGGATTGCAGCAGCTCGAGGCTGTTTTCCAGATCGGCGCGCGGAACGCGAACGACGATGCAGGAGTTTGGAATCTCGTAAGATTTTGACGCGTGGTGGAATAAAGCAAACGGCGTAATCGGCGTGTGCAGCGTCATGAAATTAAAATCCTTCATCACGCCGATGACTTTATACTCTCTATTGTTGCCGCCAGGATAAATAAGGGTTTTGCCGAGCGGATCATCCCAACCGAAATATTTCACCGCCGATTCATTCAACAGCACGCCATCCGCATCCGTTGAAAATTCTTTGGAAAAGCCGCGGCCTTGAACGATCTCAATGTTCAGCGTTCGCAGATAATCCTCGTCGGCCATATAAGAG
>JBOHQZ010001753.1:0-1020 GCA_050732275.1 bacterium | reverse complement strand
AGATGCCAGGCCAACCGCCGGGCAGTAAAAAATTTTTCATGGGGCTTGAATTCGATTTTTTCTTCAGGAATGGCGCGCAATACGTTCAAGGTGATTTGAAATTCAAATTCCCACTGCGGAATGAAGCTTTCGATGCTGGTCATAGATTCAGCTCCTGGTTTGAGTTAATAGAAATTTTAATTGTTTGTGTTATCCCAACGCGGCCGAACTGCACCCAAACAGGGAAAAATTATCCGCCGAACTTCACCGAAGTCACCGAGTGTCGCCGAATAATTTTTTCGGTGAATCTCGGTGTATTCGGTGTTTATCGGCGAGAGTTTTTTGATTTTTCTGCAAATATTTCATTTTTAAAAGACTAAAAGACAGACTGGCAGTGTGTATCACGCGCGGCGCAAAGTGATGAGCGTCACTTCCGCGGGCGCTTGATAACGAAACGGCGCGAACGTCAAACCGAGTCCGTTGGTAACGCTCAACCACAAATTGCCAATTTGGTAAAATCCGGAATAATAGCGTGTTTCAGTTTGTGAGACATTGAGCGGTATGCCAAACGGCTTGAACACGACTTGTCCGCCGTGCGTGTGACCGGCGAGCAAAAGATGATAGCCGTGCTTTTGCGCAAATTGAATGAGATCGTCAGCCGGCTGATGCGAGAGCACAAGATGGACGGCGGCGTGATCCGGCCGCTGTTGCCGCAAGCGTTCAAGAGTTATGGAAGAGGGCCGGCGACTATAAACGTTCGTCAGGATGGTCAAAGAAATTTGATGCGGACTCGCCGACAAAGTTAAGACGGAATCTTCCACAGTGGTCACACCGCTTTCCTCTAAATTTTGGACGATGGACTGCGGGTCAGCCCAATAGTCGTGATCGCCCAGGCAGGCGTAGACGCCGAGGCGGGCGTGCAAACCTCCCATTATTTTCGCGCCTTCGGCAATGTGCGCGGTGCCGCGCGTCACCAAGTCGCCGCCGAACACAATTAGGTCCGGCTTTTGCGCATTGGCGAGATCGATGTATGGTTGCATT
>JBOHQZ010001752.1:0-1021 GCA_050732275.1 bacterium | reverse complement strand
CAAGGTTATCTTGCCATGCTCTGCAAAACCGCAGTCGCGCGCAAATTGCTGAATCATCTGCATTCTCAAAATTTCAATTTGGCGGATGCCGCCATCTTTAAGATTGATGCGGAAAAATATTTTGGCGTTGCGGTTGAAGCTTGTCTGCTCTTTTGCAAATTCGACGGCATTTCGCGGCATTATGATTACCAAGCTTTCGAGAACTTGGAGAGCAAAACCGGCAATCGCGCCGGCAACCGCGATGGCGTGATGGTGAGAGACCTCGCGGCATTTGATGTACTTCGCCATCTCCACGGCGAGAGCGACGTAAAGTGGCGCTCCGGCGTCAAGCACGATTGCGCCGAAGTTATGGAATTTCGCAAAACCGAAGACGGTTTGGTGAACGGCTTGGGCGAATCAGTCGAGATCGAGCGGAATTATCTTTTTCCATTGCTCAAAGGTTCTGATCTTGCCAACGGCCGCGTCGCCTCCGCAACGCGCTGCGTTTTAATCACGCAAAAATCCATCGGTGAGCCCACTGACGCCATTCAAAAAATCGCCCCAAAAACGTGGGACTATTTGGAAGCTCATGCAAAATATTTTGAAGATAGGAAGAGCCGAATCTACCGCAACCGGCCGCGTTTCTCCATCTTCGGCGTTGGCGCTTACACATTTGCCCCCTGGAAAATTGCCATCTGCGGGCTTTATAAAACTTTGCAGTTCCGCTTGGTTGGAGAAATCGAGGGCGAACCGGTGATTTTCGACGACACGATATATTTTCTGAGTTTTGCTGATGAGCAGCAAGCACGGCAGGTTTATCAACTTCTGCTCTCGCCATCGGCGATCAAATTCCTTTCGTCTCTGATTTTCTGGGATGAGAAGCGCCCCATCAAAGCCGGCATTCTGAATCGTTTGGATTGGTGCCGGCTCGAGGGGCTGGCTTTAAACTAAATTTCTGAATTTGTTTCTGATTTCATCCCAAAGAGCTGGCTCGCAATGACCAAGCTTTGTTATGACATCGGATTGGCGCAGTGTTGCGATG
>JBOHQZ010001751.1:0-1021 GCA_050732275.1 bacterium | reverse complement strand
TTTATCTTAGCGCGAACATATTCAAGATTGAATTTGGCATCTTTGTCGTCCGGATTCAGTTTCAGCGCTTGTTGATACGCCAAAAGGCTTTCCGGCCACTTGTTCAGCCGATACAGCGTATTGCCGAAATTGTAGTACGACTGTGCTTGCAATTGCACATCATCACTTTTCTGTGTTGCCTTTTGAAAGGCCTCCAGCGCCTCTTCATATTTGCGCTTCTTATACAAAGCGTCGCCGATATTGAAATGCACGATGGGCGATTCGGGATTGGCCACCTCGGCGTCGCGATATTTGTTGTTGGCCTCGTCGTATTTTTCTTCGGCAAAAAATTTATTGCCCTCGGCCACCTGCTTGCGGCCAGCGCCTTGCGCCAAAAGATTTGTGGCGATAATGAATGTAAGCAGCAAGCTCAAAGAGCCACAACCGAAATATTTGAAAAAATTTTTCATACTTTTCCATCACGGTAATCCCCAACCGATGAATCAAGATCAGCATTTTTATCCGTTGGTCTTAATTCATCCGTTGGTGGGTTTATTTTCACTATTGATTTTTTTCAACAGCGCTCACGATTTGGCAGTAAAGCGCCCGCGCCACTCCGCTTTCACTTTTCGCCGCTCGGAGAGCAGCATTTCGACGACAAGCAGCAAAAGCGCGACGCCCAGCACGTATTGAAAACGCTCTTCGTACTGCGAAAATTTCAGCGAGGCCAATTCCTTTTTGTCCATCGCAGCAATGGCCTCGTAAATACGGTCCAGCTCCGCCTCGCCCGAAGAGGCCCGATAATATTTGGCGCCGGTTTGCAAAGCGATTTTTTCGAGCGCCAGCTCGTCCAATTTCGTCACCACCACTTCGCCCTGCCGGTTCTTTTTAAACCCAACTTGAATGCCCCGCTCATCGAGAACCGGAATCGGCACGCCCTGCGGTGACCCGATACCGACGGTGTAAATCACGACGCCTTCAGTTTCGGCGGCTTCGGCCATTTTCATCACGTCTTCACCATGCGTATCTTCACCGTCGGTGA
>JBOHQZ010001750.1:0-1023 GCA_050732275.1 bacterium | reverse complement strand
GAAAGATCTTTTTGCCGTTGTCAAATTTCACTGTTGGCGTGCTTGCCAAAGGCTGATTCGCCCGGATGACCAAACGCAAATAATTGGGATAAAAATCCTTCTCGATATCAATGAGCAAGGGTGTGCCCGCCGCGCGAGCCGGCGGATTGACGAAGAAGGCCGGGTGCGAAAGCAAACCATGTTGATCCACTGCGACGAGCCGCACGAGTTGGGCGCCGCCGGTTTGCAGCTCGAACGCGCCGTCTTTCCAAGAGCCGTCAGCAAGCGTATCGGTTGATGAGGCCAGATCAAAACGCGCGCCGGATTGCGCGAACGCATTCTTTTTGATGGCAACCGGGCGCCACGGCGAGATCATCAAACGGCTGTTGCTGTTGGCGACTGCAGCCTCGAGTTTTTGAATTTGCCGCGCTGCCGGTGCTTGAATGGACTTGATCTGCAAACGCATCGCCTGATCCATCGCCGCCTGGGGAACGATCGTATATGGCGAGCCAACCACCAGCTCCGCTTCCAGAACGGCGAGATTGCCAAAAAAATCTGCCGCTACCACCCGCAAGCGGTGCTCGCCCAAGCTCAAGCCCTTAAGCGCCGACAAATTGTGAGTGGGCGTTATTCCGTCATAACCTTGGCCCGGCGCTATTTCATCAGGCGGCAAAATCAACACGCCATCGGCTGCATTCATATTCGAATAAAATCCCAAGCTGTTGCCGACCACGCGATAGAGCCGCTGAAAATCGCCGAAACCGCGCCGCTTCAAGAGAACATCACGATCCAGCTCGATCAGCTTGTTCTGTGCGTAATTAAAGTGATCGTACTGCACTTGAAACTGCAAGCTGTCGTCAACGAAAAGCTGCAGCCGATAAAAACCGAAACGATTCTCCGCGCCATCGGCCTGATCGTACCCGTCGACGGCAACGCCGGCACTTCCCACGAGATGAATCGGCTCGGCAACGCGCCATTTGCCATTGTGGCGATAAGGCCGCAAGACCAGCGGCAGAAAATCGCCGTTGACCATTGAACCGGGGG
>JBOHQZ010001749.1:0-1024 GCA_050732275.1 bacterium | reverse complement strand
TGTCAGCTATACCAATCTCGATCCGGGGAATTATGTTTTCAAAGTGAAAGGCTCGAACAACGACGGCGTTTGGAATGAAGACGGCGTCGCGGTGAAAATTTCGATTGCCCCGCCGCCCTGGAAAACCTGGTGGGCCTTTACGCTTTACGTTTTATTCATTGCGAGTTTATTGTACGGCGTCCGCCGCTACGAGCTGAATCGTGTGCGGCTGAAAAACCAGTTGCGGATCGAACACCTGGAGGCGGAAAAGCTGAAAGAGCTGGATCATCTGAAATCCAAATTTTTTGCCAATATCTCCCACGAATTTCGCACTCCCTTGACGCTGATCCTCGGGCCGCTTGAAAATGCCGTCGCCAAAATTTCCGATCTGGTGATCAAGAAACAACTGGTCATGGCGTTCGAGCATGGCCGCCGTTTGCTCCGGCTGATCAATCAGCTTCTCGATCTTTCTAAGCTCGAGGCCGGCAGGATGGAATTAAGGGCGAGCCGCGGCAATCTGATTCCGTTTTTAAAGGGAATCGTTTTTGTTTTTGAATCGCTGGCTGAAGAGCGGCGGATCACCCTGGATTTTCGCACGAGCTACGCGAATCTGGAAGTTTATTACGACATCGAAAAAATGGAGCAGGTGTTTTACAACCTGATCTCGAATGCCATCAAGTTTATTCCTCCCGACGCCAGCGGAAAGATTACCGTGACGGTGGCGAAGTCGCAAATATCGCTGCTCAAAAAACTTCCGCCCAATGTGGAATGCGTTCGCATCAGCATCATGGACACCGGCGTTGGCATACCGGCGGATCGGCAGTCACATATTTTCGACCGTTTTTACCGCGCCGATAATTTGCCGGGAGGCGCGCAACCGGGCACCGGCATCGGCCTGGCTCTGGCCAAAGAAATTGTGGAGCTGCATTATGGGCAAATCGATATGAACAGCGAGGAGGGAAAGGGCACAGAGCTTATTGTGGCGCTGCCGCTGGGCAAAGACCATTTGGCGGCGAATCAAATCGTTGAGGAAGATGAACCTGCC
>JBOHQZ010001748.1:0-1026 GCA_050732275.1 bacterium | reverse complement strand
AAATTTCGTTCATTGTATTTATTGCCTCTAAAAGGCTTCTCCAACGCCCAAAATGAGCGGCGGCAAAGTATAGAGCCAGCTTGATCGAAGGCGAGGCGTTGCCATCCGCTCAATTTTTCTTTAGGTTCAGTTGATTAATCGCTATCCGAATATTTTCTTGTCTTAATTCCGAAATAAAATTTAAAAAGTGGGATCTTTGTCAAGCAAAATCTTCGTTGTTATGTATTGGGCCTCACGGATTGAAAAAATTGTCTCTGGAAGAATCTTGTTTCAAACCAGCACCGTGCTTGATCGTAACCAGATGCTTCCGGCATGACAGGTTAGTTGTCCACGAATAACTGAGGACTTGCATCGTTATATTACCTGGTTCCCTTCGTAAAATACCGGCTGAACACCATGTCGCTCAAGCGCACGGCTTCCCGAGAGTAGGGATTCACTCGGCGCTGTTGAAACTCATGATCCAAAAAGGCTTTGGCTTCCTTCCACGTTTGCAGCGTCTCGAGGCGCTCGATGAACGCCAGATACGCCTCCAAATCCTTGTGAAAAATTTTTTTGATGAAATCGCGCCGGCTTTTCTCGTCCACCAGCCGCGTGAACGACGGATACGGCCCCGGCGGCTGCGCCTCGATCTTGGCGCGCTCGATCATCAGCGGCTCATCGTCATCGGCATACTGATACTTGATCTTTGGCCGCGGCGGAAGCGCCGCCGCACCGATTTCCAAAGAAGGCTCAACCGCAATATCGTTCAACTCGCTCGTCGCCGGCAAAACAACCGGTTCTTCCTCAATATCCGTATCTCTTGCAAGCGTAGCCGGCTCCATCGCAGCTTCCTTCCCATTCGAGGGAACTTCCATCTCCGCCATGGCTAAATCATCAGGCGTTTCTGCCGGTATCAAATCCAGGTCGATTTGCGTATTCTCTTGCGGCCATGGCTGCTCTTTGATTTCGGCGGCAATCTCTGCTTGTTCTTGCTCATCGGTTTGATGAAAGTCGGGACTTTCCATCGCGCTCGCGGATTCTTGCAGC
>JBOHQZ010001747.1:0-1027 GCA_050732275.1 bacterium | reverse complement strand
TAATCTTTTGCGGCCCGACGGTTGGCGCGACGTCACGCCGGATTTCACCAACACGCGGCTTTTCACCGCCGCCAAAGAAGAAGAGATTCGCTTTGAAATTCGCACCCGCGATACTTCCGGCAATTTCGCGAGCGCGGTCGCGCCGGTCAAAGTGCGCAGCGCCAATAACATGGTTTTGGAGCGCAACGTGTTCAGAGCCGAAACCGAGCCAACGCTCGGCATCAATTTCAGGCTCAGCTCCAACCGTATCGCACTTTTGGAGCTGTACGATCTCAACGGTTTGTTCGTGACCAAAATCGCCGAGGCGTTTTTCAATGCCGCTTGGAACACTTATAATTGGAACGGCTTGATGGAAAACGGCCGCAAGGTCGGCAGCGGCGTTTATGTCATTGCGCTGCGTTCCGGCGAATACACCGCGTGGAAAAAATGTATACTCGTCAGATGAATATGAAAATCACTTTCAAATTTCAAACTGGTGCGGCAAGAACGGCAGCGCTTTTTCTCGTGTTGCTGGCATGGCCGGCTGCCGGACAAATTCGTCCCGGCGCGCAATTTTTGCAATTCATGCCGGGCGCCAGACAACAGGGCATGGCCGGCAGCTTGACCGGCGTGCTTGATGATATGCACGCGATCTACGCCAATCCGGGCGCCGCGGGTTTCTTGCGCGAGTGGCAATGGTCGGCCACGTACGCGGGATGGATTGCCGACGTTTACAGTGCTTCGCTGCTTTACGGCCAACGCGTTCATACCCCGTGGAGCCGCCACACACGCGTTGCTTTGAGTGTGGCTTATCAAGGCGTGCCCGATTTTGACAGCTCGGATCGTGCGGCAGCGGTGGTGTCCGCCAACGACGTGGTGTTTGCCGCAAGCCTCGGCGAAGCGCTGAGCGAGCGCGTTGCGGTGGGCGCCAATCTCAAATATCTCCGCAGCCGGCTGGCTGAATTTGACGCGGCTTCCTGGGTCGTCGATACCGGCGTGTTGTTTCGCACGGCGCGTTTTCGTTTTCTCAACACCGGCAAGGGACTTC
>JBOHQZ010001746.1:0-1027 GCA_050732275.1 bacterium | reverse complement strand
GGCGGCTCCGGCGCAGGGAAATTTTCGCGGGCATAAGCTCGGCGTTTCAAAACATCCAGCAGCCAATCATTTTCCGGCAGCAGCGGATTGGGGTTCGCAGCTTTCCAATACTGCTCAATATAAGCTTTGCGCGTGTCCAACGTTGAAAGGCTGTCATACTCTTGCGCCTGTTGGGCGTCGAGCAAGAGCAGGAATTCTTTTTCAAACTCATTTTGAAAAGTTCTCTCATCCGCGCTGCGCAGCGCGGCAAGATATTCTTTTTCAGTTTTGATGGAATCTAAGCGTGGCTGTCGAAAGGAAATAAAAAATTTGAGCGGCTGCAAAGTGTGATATTCCAGATGGCGTTTGTCCGTATCGTGAACCCCGAAAAGAGTTGGCCAAAAGGACAAACCGAGCCAGCAAACATAAATGTGCCGATACATTTGTGTAACCTCCCTTTCGAGACGGAAAATCGAAAATCCAACTACTCGACAATCATGATTTCTTTCTGAGTGCTCGCTGAAATCTTACGATCATTCATCACTGTCACCATGATCTCCAGCCGATGCGCGCCTTTGGGCACTTGGCGCAAATCGATGCCGATCAGCTCCGGCGCGGTGTCGTCGGTCACCGGACGGGCGAAGCTTACGCTCACGGCGATATTTTTGTCGCCACCTTTATCAGAGATGACTTTGTACACGACTTCATAATTATCCGTAATACCGGCCGATTTCAAATTGTAAATTTCAAAGTAACAAAGCAAGGGAATTGTTTTTTGAATTTTCTCGAAGGGATAAGGCGCGACCGCAGTGTTGAGCTTGGTGAAAGCCGGCAGAATTTGCCGTTGATTGATGCTGGCAACTTCGGTCAGAAATTGAATGTCGCTGAGCATCAGCGCGTCACCGCGAAAATCACGCACGCCGAGCATTTGTCGCGAGAAGCCGATTTTGTCCTGGCGCACCTCTTTGATTTGCAACGTCAATTCACTCTCGCCAGATTGCGTCGTCACGGCCAGCTTGCCGACGGCGTTGGGAAGTTTTGCCGCGGC
>JBOHQZ010001745.1:0-1029 GCA_050732275.1 bacterium | reverse complement strand
AAGCGACACCGCGCTCTTGCACCGCCACCGAAGCGGCGTCACTACTGCCAGTATTGGATTTAATCTCAGCCCGCTCCGTGTAATCTGCTCCCGGAGTGTGGGTATGGCTGCGCATTGCCGCAACCCCATAAATCACTGTGCCATTGACAGTCGTGGTCAAATCAAAAGAATAGGAAGCATTATCCGAGCCACCGGAGCAAGCGCCATTCACGCCGGTCGTATTGCCGGAGATGAGATTGCCCAGCGGATTTACTGTGGCCGCGCCGGAGTAGCGTGACACAGTGATCACGGCGCTCTTGGGCATGGCAGCAAGCTTGGCCGTCACCACGCCGTTGCCGCTCGGGGTTCCTCGCGCCATCCAAATCTCCACTCCGGTTTGGTTACGGCCCGCGCATTGCGCTTTTACGCGCGTCCAGTTCAAGCCCAGTCCGGAAATGCTGCTCACGCCAACATTTGACTTGAATGAAATCGCCGCCAGGTAAAGATGGTTGCTGACCGCAGCAAGACTCGTTGAAGTTGCCACTGAGGTCGAACCAACCGAACTGCCGGTTTTGGTTTCTTCATGAACGACTTGACTGCTAACAACCGCCGTGAATGTCGCAGTCACATTTTTATTCGCATCCATCGTGATGGTGGCCGGACTTGTCGAGCCGGCCAGATCACCGCTCCAACCAGTGAATTGAAAACCTGCTGCCGGTGTCGCCGTCAATTCCACTGTCGCGCCGGCATTATATTTCCCATCAGCGCTGGGCGGATTCAACGACACCGTTCCGGAACCTGCGGTGGTTACTGTCAACGTGTGCTGCGTTGGCGGCAACGCCGTGAATGTCGCGGTGACATTTTTATTCGCGTCCATCGTAATTGTGGCCGGACTCGTCGAGCCGGCCAGATCACCGCTCCAACCAGTGAATTGAAAACCTGCTGCTGGTGTCGCCGTCAATTCCACTGTCGCGCCGGCATTATATTTCCCATCAGCGCTGGGCGGATTCAACGACACCGTTCCGGAACCCGCGGTAGTTACTGTCAACG
>JBOHQZ010001744.1:0-1030 GCA_050732275.1 bacterium | reverse complement strand
CTAGTGTAGTGTCTCAAGCTGTTTTGATCTTATCGAGTACGGCCTTAGCGCGGCGATACTTTTGCAGAATGGTTTCGGCTTTGGCTTTCCAAACAAATGGTTTAGCGGTTTGATTGTGGTGCTCGACATATTCCATAATTGCGTTGATCAATTCGGGAACGTTACGAAACGATCCACGCCGTATTCGTTTCGTGGTGATTTCACGAAACCAACGTTCGACCATGTTCAACCATGAACTGCTGGTGGGCGTGAAATGCATATGAAAACGTGGATGGCGTTTGAGCCAAGCTTTCACTTTCGGATGCTTATGTGTCGCGTAGTTATCCGCAATCAAATGTAATTCAAGAGCCGGCTCGGTGGATTGATCAATCAACTTGAGAAATTTGATCCATTCTTGGTGACGATGGCGCGGCATACATTCGGCCACGATTTTTCCGCTCGCCATATCCAAAGCGGCAAACAACGTCGTGGTGCCATGTCGCTTATAATCATGAGTCATCGTGCCCAAACGCCCGGGATAGAGTGGCAAGCTGGGTTGGGTACGATCTAATGCCTGAACCTGTCCTTTCTCATCAACCGCCAGAACCAAGGCCTGATCAGGAGGATTCAGGTACAATCCCACAACGTCAATGAGCTTGTCAACAAAATCGGGATCTTTGCTGACTTTAAATGTTTTGATGAGATGCGGCTTCAGGCCGTTGGCTTGCCAGATACGATGCACCATCGAACGGCTTACGCCAATCTCCTCAGCCAACGTTCGCGTACTCCAATGCGTCGCATTGGAGGGCTTCTCTTGCGTGGTCTTGGTGATGATCAATTCTGCCACGCGCTCACGTTCGGTCGGTTTGCGGCCACCGCGCGGCAAATCTTTTTCAATGCCAGCAATTCGATTCGCCGCGAAGCGTTGCCGCCAAGTTCCGACTGTGCCGCGCGCGATCTTTAACGCGCGAGCAATTTCACCGTTGGCTTTACCATCTGCAGCGAGCAGAATAATCTGGGCACGCTGCACCAAACGCGCAACGGTCATGCG
>JBOHQZ010001743.1:0-1031 GCA_050732275.1 bacterium | reverse complement strand
AGCGTAGTCTAATCCGATTGTAAAAATAATGATTCCAAGCTGTATCCTAGCTGTATCCTATCCGAACGGATAATTGCGGCGCGAAATCGAATCAAATAAATTGATTGTGCTAAAGCTTCTTATGATAAAAATAAAGCTCGGCATATTTTTCCAGTTCGAGCATTTTGCCTTCGACCATCAAGCGAAAATCTTCAAATGCCTCGTCTTTCAGATCCGCCGGCACCGCAATCGGCTCGCCGTAAATCGCCACGCTCTTTGAGAACGGCAGCATAAGGGTGAAACGATCCCAACTGTTGAAGCGGAACGGAGTCGAGCAGGCGAACGTTAAGGGCAGCAGATACGCGCCACTCTTTTGGGCAATGCCGATGGCGCCGGGCTTAAGAACGTGGCGCGGGCCTTTGGGGCCATCGGGTGTGATCGCTCCATTTTTTCCTTGTCGCAGCGCGCGAATCAACTCAACCGTTGCGCGCGGCGCACCGCGCGTGCTGGAGCCGCGAGCCGTCTGATAGCCGAGCCGCTGCAAGGTCTGCGCGATCATCTCGCCGTCGGTGTGCAAGCTCACCATCGTGTGCATGTTCTCGTAACGATGCACGAGAATCGGAATCAGAATTTTGCCGTGCCAGATGCAAAGAATGAACGGCTTATTATTGTCGCGCAACCACTCCAAATGCTCGCGGCCGACGTAGCGAAGGCGCGTGAGATAACCGAGCAGAAGAATAAACAGCCAGCCGAGCCGGGTCGCGAGCCAAAAGAGCAAGCGTTTTTTGAAAGGTTGCGGTTGCGGCAAATTCTCTTTGTCGATGATTGCAGCAACCGCTTCTGGCCTTATCTCTTTTGCCACTAAATGATCAGTTGAGCTCATTTATGAGCCTCTCGTAAAAAGTCTGTGGTTTTGAAAAATTTTGTGTTTTGATACAATAAGTTGTATGTCAATGTGTTTCTGACTTCAATATATTGTATGCCGTTTCAGATTTTTGACTTTTTACGGAAACCTCATGGATTATTGGAGTAATGGATTATTGGCGTAATGC
>JBOHQZ010001742.1:0-1031 GCA_050732275.1 bacterium | reverse complement strand
TGAGCAGTTTGGGAGTTTGGACGCATTTTTTTGCCGTCATCTCAACCGCAACGCAAGCCGCGCTGCTCGTCCTATTTTTTTATCGAGCCTATCGAAGCGAAGGCAATTTGACGCGGTTCAAGTCTCTTCGCCTCGGCTGGCTGAGCGCCATTTTAGCGCTCGACGCGGCGGCGCTATTTGCTTATGCGAAATTCTACGCCAACCAGCCGCCGCTG
Source organism: bacterium (assembly GCA_050732275.1). Classification (GTDB taxonomy): domain Bacteria; phylum Zhuqueibacterota; class Zhuqueibacteria; order Zhuqueibacterales; family Zhuqueibacteraceae; genus Zhuqueibacter. The sequence continues at coordinate 816 of JBOHQZ010001742.1, read as the reverse complement.
TTTATTTGGGCAAATTGCAAAACTTTCTCGAGCGCTTTTGCGGAATGGAACGCGGCGCTCACGAAGCTGCTGCCTTTTCTCGGAATTTTCTGGCTGATTTTCGCGCTGATCTTGGGCGCAGTGAAGTTGCTGTCGCGCTCAGAATCAGATTTTTCCACCGCGGTTTCTCACTTCGTGATGTTGGGAGTTTGTCTGGCCACCGTCATTTTGCCCTGGTTTCACTCGTGCAAAAATTATTATTGGGGACCACGCTACATCAACTTCATGTTCCCGCTGGCTTTTTTATGCGTGGCGCAAGCGCTGGCTTGGGGGCTGGCCATGATGAAGACAAGCTTAACCTCTTGGCTGCAACGCGGCATGGTGATAGCCGGCCTCGTTTTAATCGTGACACTGACGCCGGTCACCGGCAAGCCCCACATTCCTGGCGGCGACAGCTTCGTGCGTTTGCGCCGCGCGCTGCAACGCGAGCAGTTTCAGGTGAAAGGCGTGATCGGCATCCAGCCGAACGCCGATCGCTCGCTGGCGGTGACGGATGACGGCACGTGGGTGGGAATGACGTGGGAGCTGTATCTCAAAGGCCCGCAAGGCTTGCCAAAAATTTTGGAATTTACCGAAGCCAACAAAACCGGCGGCTTCGCGATGATTGCCTCGGCGGCGCGGGAAAATTTTCCTGTCATCGAGGCGCCCACACCGGGTGAGGAGGTTTATGTCGATTTCAGTGATTCAAAACACATCGTTTTGCGCCAGCCCGAAGCCATGCCGGTGTCCGGCGATGAGCTGCGGATGGATACTAATTGAGAGACGTCGTACATGTCA
>JBOHQZ010001741.1:0-1032 GCA_050732275.1 bacterium | reverse complement strand
ATCGTCAAATTTGCCGGTTTTTATTCGCTCAAAGTTAATGGCACGCTGCGCGCGCTCGGCAGCCCGACCAACCGCATCGTCTTCACTTCCGCCGCCGACAACGAATACGACGACGTCGGCCTCGCCATCACCAACCCCGCCACCTCCAATGATTGGAGCGGCATCGAATTTACCGACCGCAGCAATGACCTCCAATCCCGCATGGAAAACTGCATCATTAAATATTGCGCGGCGCCGCTGGTCATCTCGCGAGCCTGGCCGAGAAAATTAGAAAGCATTACCATTTCACAAGGCGGCCGCCGTTTTGTCAAAATCAATGGCATGCCGATTCCGTTTGAAAACGGAGCCGAGCAGGATTACTTCGTCGGCGAGGACATCGAAAATCCGCCTGCCACGATGATCGCGGCACCGTTGGAAAACTCTGAAGAAATACCGGAATCGGCCACGGAGCCGATCAGCGAGTCACAGCCGGAACGAAGCGAACCGGTAGCGGGCACAAACACGCGCGGCGCCATTCGCGGCATCGTCACGGATGTTGAAACCGGCAGAGGCATGTCCGGCGCCAATCTCGCAGCGGTTCCTTTGGGCGGTGTCGGCACAGCGACAGAGACTGTTTCCAGCACGACTGGCGATTTTGAGCTTAAAAATTTGACGCCGGGCCTCTATACGATAACGGCTTCTTCCAGCGGATACGCAAAAAAAGTTTTTCCGGCATTAGTGCTCAACCCCGGCGAAGAGAAAACGCTGGAGGTGACCTTGCCGCATATTGGTAGCGCGTTCAATCCGGCAGCCATTTCGGCTTCGCGCCATGCGGAAAAAATTTTTGACGCGCCTGCCGCTGTTTCCGTTATAGAAGCGGCGCCAATTCAACTACGCTCCACATTGACAGTTGCCGAGCATTTGCGAGCGATGCCGGCGGTTGATTTCGCCGGCACCGGCATCAGCCAATCGCTGGTGGCGTTGCGCGGCTTCAATGAAGTTTTTGCCGGCGCCGTATTGCCGCTCACCGACCACCGTATCACTCGCCTTCCG
>JBOHQZ010001740.1:0-1033 GCA_050732275.1 bacterium | reverse complement strand
TCGAAGGGATACGGCGCGACCGCGGTATTGAGCTTGGTGAAAGCCGGCAGAATTTGCCGTTGATTGGTGCTGGCAACTTCGGTTAGGAATTGAATGTCGCTGAGCATCAGCGAGCCACCACGAAAATCACGAACGTTTACCTCTTGTCGCGTGAAACCAATTTCATCCTGGGTCAGGTCTTTTAGTTGCACCGTTAGTTCGCTCACCGGAGGCAACGTTGTAACCGTTAATCTTCCCACCGCACTGGAAAGACTGGAAAGCGCAGCCAATTTTACCGGAAACTCCCGCATCATTCTATCTTCGGCGACCGGCTCGAATTGCCGATCGCGCAACAGACAACGATACAGGAGTTTCAACGTATCGCGAGAATCACGGGCGATTTTTTTAAGCAAATTTTTTTTGAGCGGCGCCAGCAGCGCAATCTCCAAACGCGTTGTGTTGTTGGGGCCGCGAAATTGCGCGATAGCATGAGAAAAGGCCAAGCGATTCACGGTTTGGATGGGATCGTGCGCGGTCGGCGGCGTATTGGAGCGGGCTTTAAGAACGATATGTTCATACTCCAGCATGATTTCATAAGGCGTTTTATCGAAGCGGGTTCCGGTAGCGCTCATCGCATCCCAGGCTTTTGCCAGCGCAGGTGACGCGGCAGCTCTTTTTTTGATAATTTCACCCCATTGGCCCGCCCGCTTCACCGGATCGACGCTTTTACCGGTGATGAGGATAGATAATAGATCGTCAGTCTTGCGGAAAACCGCGCCGGCTTTGACAAAATGGACTAAAAAATCCCGCCGGATATTTTCATAAGCCCAGGTTTCGTTGGGAAAAGTGTTCAAATCACCAAAATCTTCGTAGCGAAACGACGGTTTGCCATATTTCAAATAATATTCTCCTCGTTCATCAAAATATGGCGGCTCCGGCGCAGGGAAATTTTCGCGGGCATAAGCTCGGCGTTTCAAAACATCCAGCAGCCAATCATTTTCCGGCAGCAGCGGATTGGGGTTCGCAGCTTTCCAATACTGCTCAATATAAGCTT
>JBOHQZ010001739.1:0-1033 GCA_050732275.1 bacterium | reverse complement strand
GTATAAGCGCCGAACAGTGTCAGCTCGGAACGGCTGCCAAACGCGTGAATGAGCTTGCCGGTAAAATTCCAACGCTGAAAATGGCGGTTCTGCCGATCGCCGGTGGATTCGTGTCGGCCCAAAGAAAAGCGCATTCCCCATTTGCCAATTTGCCGCGAGTAACTGAGGTCGGCGCGGTTGAAAGTCAGCGTGCGATCCGTCCAATCCCATTCGGACTCGTAAGGCTTGTCATAAACTCCCGCACTGGTGCGAATGGCCAAGCGGCCTTGCGGCTGCGGCGCGCGGGTGATGATGTTGATCACGCCGCCGAGCGCGAACGAGCCGTAAAGCGCCGAGGCCGGACCTTTGATCACTTCGACGCGCTCGACGTCGGTGATCGGCAGCAAATCCCAATTCATCGTGCCGAAATCGCTCGTCAACGCCGGAATGCCGTCAAGTAAAATCAACACGCGACTGCCGAGGCCGCGCGTGTAGCCGGTGCTATTGCGAACGTTCACATTTTCTCCCACCAGACTCACTCCCGGAATGCTGGTGAGCGCCGCGTCCAAACGCAGCGGGTTGCGCCGCAACGCTTCTTGCCCGGTCAGCGCGCTGACACTAACCACTGCGGTTTTTATTTCTTCGGGCCGGCGGCTTGCCGTGACTACAACCTCGGCGATTTCCAGCGTGCTGGGTTTGAGCGTAAAGTTTTGATACGTGATGGAGTCGAGATTGGCACGAACTGCTGATAGCACGGTTTGATAACCGACAAAGCTGACGCGCAACGTGTATGTTCCCGGCGGCACACGCTTGATCTCAAACATGCCATTCAAATCCGTCACGGCACCGAGCTTCGTCCCCTGCAAGTGAACGTTGGCGCCGAGCAGCGCCTCGCCGTTTTGCGCATCATTGACCCGGCCGCGCAGCTCGCCGTAAAATTGCGCTGCGGCTGGTGACGGTAGCAAAAAGAGCAAAACACTTACTGTTAGTAAAATATGGACCCAAACAGCGCGGGCCGTCTTTGCATGCCTCACGTTGAAATCTCTCAAGTTGT
>JBOHQZ010001738.1:0-1034 GCA_050732275.1 bacterium | reverse complement strand
ATACAAAGCAAGGCCTATTAAGAAATTGCTGTAATGCCTCAGTGACGGGTGGAGAAGGCTCTTCCACCGCCCTGAAAGAAATTTTCATTTTTTTAAAAAAAGACTGGCGTCTGATATTTTTATTTTGTATTTTCTTTTCATCAATGGAAAAGGAAATATGTTTGCGTGGTAAAATCATCAGGCCAGATGATCTGGCGTTGATTCGCCAGTTGCTCACGACCGACGGCGATAAAGGCCGAACCCACCTCTCTCAGCAGTTATGTCGAATTTGGGACTTTCGTCAAACCAACGGCACTTATCGCGAGATCGCTTGCCGCGATCTGCTGCGCCAATTGGAGCGGCGAGGACTCATTACCTTGCCTTCACCCTTAAGGTCAACGCGCAAGCCCGGCTACCGCAACCGTACTTTCTTATCCCAACCTCTTGATGTCACCACGCTCGAAGGCCGCGTTGACCATTTTTCCGCCCTGAAGATTGAATTGGTCAGTCGAACCGCGTCGGAAAAATTCTATAACGGTTTGATCGGCGCCTATCATTATCTCGGCTATGGCCAAGGCACGGGCGAACAACTCAAATATGTGATCGCACTGGAAACTCGTCCGCTGGGCGCGATCGGTTTTGCTGCCGCCGCATGGCGCGTCGCGTGTCGCGATCGCTTCATCGGTTGGGATGATCAGGCGCGGCGAAAAAATCTGCCGCTCGTCGTCAACAACCATCGCTTTCTCATTTTGCCATGGATCCAAATCCCCAACCTCGCTTCGTGGATTTTAGCGCACGTCACGCGCCGGCTTCGCGACGACTGGCGGGCCGTCTATGCCCATGATATTGTCCTCGTCGAAACCTGTGTCGAGAAAAAGCGTTTTCATGGCACGTGTTATCGCGCCGCCAATTGGATTGATGTGGGCGAGACCGTCGGGCGTGGTCGCAACGATCGCACCAGCACCAACTGGTTACCGATCAAACAAGTTTATCTCTATCCCCTCGATCCGAATTTTCGTCAACGCTGCCAAACGATATGAGCACCGCCTCTAGAA
>JBOHQZ010001737.1:0-1034 GCA_050732275.1 bacterium | reverse complement strand
AGCGGTTGCGGCTCCGGACGATACTACGTCTGATGGTTATAGCTTCGGTGAAATGTCGGTTGCCGGATTGTCGCTCAATGCACTCAACATTTACGGTTATTTCGCCACCCGGCTCGAGAAGAATTGGGCGGTGCCGGGGCTGGAGGGCGCGCAAATCGTCAAAGCCGATGAGCCGGCGGAATGGACCAACCCGTTTTTCAATGTGATGCTCCAGCATCAGACCTCGGCAAAATTCAAGGTGTTTGTCAATCTGAATGGTGCGCAAACCGGCACGATCGAGGTGCGGAATTTATGGGGCGAATATTCCGCCGCCAATTTTTTCAATATCCGCCTCGGCAAGCTCTATCGCAAATTCGGATTGTACAACGAAATTCTCGATGCCGTTCCCACTTATTACGGCATCGAGCCACCCGAGCTTTTTGACGCCGATCATTTGATCGTCTCGCGGACGTCAACGATGATGGTGTACGGCGGTTTCGGCATCGGCGCCGCCACGCTCAATTACAGTTTTTCGACTGACAACGGCGAGGGCCGGGATGACACATTCGAAGAAAACGTTCCGCTCGGTTGGGACCTCAACTGCAAATTCGGCGGTGGCGATTATACGCTCGGCCTCTCCGGTTACACCACGGCAGGAAAATCACATCCGGATGTGGCGTTGGGCAGCGGGTCGCCCAAAAGCGGAATTTTGCCGTGGATGGCCGGCGATCGTTTCTCCGTTTTTGGCGGCTACGCTGAAGGCAAAATCAAAAACGTGACGCTGCAATTCGAATCCTGGAGCTCGTCGCACGACGCCGAGCGCGATCCGGCGTTGGTGGTAAGGATGATCAACGGCGCGGACCCGAATGCGGCACAGCTCGCGCGTTTTCTCATCGACCCCAATGGCGCAATAGCCGAAGCGAATGTGCGGCGGAAAGGCGATTATGAAGTGAAGACGTGGTATTTGCGCGCCGGCTATGCCGCGGAAACGGGCATTGGCGAAATCGGGCCTTATGTGCAATGGGATTATTACAGCAATCCGGAGACAATCAGCA
>JBOHQZ010001736.1:0-1034 GCA_050732275.1 bacterium | reverse complement strand
GCGCGTTCGGGAATGCCGCGCGTGTTGCGGGAAGAATCGAATCGAGATCACCGATGATAAAATCCGGCGTCATGCCTCGTTCGTGCGCTCTGTTGGCGCCGCCATCGGCGCAGAGAATGGCCTCGGCGAGGGCACGGCATTCGTCGAGAATCGAGGCGGCAGGCAAGATGCTGTTGGCGATGATGAGAGCAGTTCGTTTTGGCATACTGGTTTGTAGTGGCGCCTTCAGGCGCAAAATCTACAGTGTGAAGAAAAAGTTTGTTGCTTGTTGAAATAATTTCTAAATTCACACGCCCGGCGCCTGAAGGCGCTACTACGAACGTTTACAACTCATACTTTGCATTCACAAAAATTTGCCGCTCCGCGGCCGGAAAAAAGTCTTCGCCTTCTCCGTGCATAATATAAAGCTTGTCAAACAAATTTTGAACGTGCAACTGCAACGACAAGCCGCCCAGCATGAACCCGCGCGCAAAAGTGTAGCCTATCATGCCGTTGAAGACAGTGTACGAATCGACGGTATTTTGTTCGTTTTTGAAATTGTCGGTATATTGCTTGCCGGCATATTGCACCGCTAAAGAGGCGGTCAAGCCGAAATCGGCAAACGTCAGCCGGCCATTCGCGAGCGCGTTGGGAAAGCCGGCGATGGGATTGCCGTCCAAAAGTTGGCGGGAGCCGTCACTGGCGTAAACCGCGTATTTCTTCAGCTCATTCCGGCTGAGCATTAGATTGCCGCTCATCGTCAGCTTTGAAAAAATGCGGGCGCCGGCAAGAAACTCGATGCCAGTATGCAATGTGCGCTCGGCATTGCCGGTGATCGGCTGGCCGAAGCGGTCGAGCTGTCCCTCCTTGATAATTTCGTCTTTGAAATCCATGTAGAAGAAATTGATACCAACGCGCCACCCGCCGTTGCGATAAGCCGCGCCGATTTCGTAATCATTCAACGTTTCGGGATTGACCAATGGCTTGTCGAAATTATACGAGCTATCCGGATTGCTCTCGAACTGCGGCACGATAGCGCCCCGGCTCTCCGGCGT
>JBOHQZ010001735.1:0-1036 GCA_050732275.1 bacterium | reverse complement strand
GAACTTCTCTCGTCTCTGGATCGCATTGCCGAAGCTTACGTCAAGCTCGTGCTCGCCGTTGGCCAGCACGACGCCAATTACGTTGATGCTTATTACGGACCGGCAGCTTGGCAGGAGCAGGCGAAGGCAGAGAAGAAACCGCTCGCCGAAATCAAACAAGCGGGAGCGCCCTTGCTCGCAGAATTGGAAAAGCTGAATGTTTCCGTGCAAGAAGAGGGCGTGCAGCTTCGACATCAATACTTGCTCAAACAACTCCGATCGTTGGTGGCCCGCGCCGAAATGCTCGAAGGGAAGAAATTCACCTTTGATGAAGAATCGCAAGTTCTTTACGACGCCGTAGCGCCTGTGTTTCCGGAAAGCCATTTTCAAGAAATTCTCGACCGCATTGAAAAACAGCTTCCGCCTGGAAACGGCACACCGGTTGAGCGGCTTGAACGGTTTAGAAAAAATTTCATTATTCCACCGGCGAAACTGGATACAGTTTTTAAAGTCGCAATTGCGGAAGCGCAACGAAGAACGAAACAGCACCTCGAGCTGCCGGCGGAGGAGAGTTTCGTCGTTGAGTATGTTACGAACAAATCGTGGGGCGGATACAATTGGTACAAAGGCAACAGCCACAGCGTGATTCAAATCAACACGGATTTGCCGATTTATATCGACCGCGCGGTGGATTTGGCGGCGCACGAGGGATATCCGGGTCATCACGTTTACAACACGCTGCTCGAAAAACATTTGGTGCAGGAGAAAGGTTGGGTTGAATTTTCGGTTTATCCGCTGTTCAGTCCGCAATCCTTGATCGCCGAGGGCAGCGCGAATTATGGCATCGAAGTCGCTTTTCCTGGCGACGAGCGCCTGGCTTTCGAGCGTGAGGTGTTGTTTCCTTTGGCCGGCCTCGATCCTGCCAAAGCCGAAGCTTATGACGCGATTCAAAGGCTGGTTGCCGAACTGAGCTACGCGAGAAACGAAGCGGCACGGCGTTATTTGAATGGTGAGATCGATGCGGATGCTGCTACCGCTTGGCAATCGAATTTTTCGC
>JBOHQZ010001734.1:0-1037 GCA_050732275.1 bacterium | reverse complement strand
AATGGCATTGAGTATGGCTTCGTACTGTCGTTTGTGTGGTTCAGCCGTAAAGTTCTGCAAAGGTGAAGAAGCGCCACGCGCACTTGGTTCATTCGGGCTCGCATTTTCTGTTCGAGAAAATTCGGCTCCTAGAAGACGGAAAGAATTGCCAGCCAAAATCGCCGTGCCTTTCTCGCCATGAATCTCAAGCCGGCGATCCATGCCCGGTTGCACCGAGGTCGAGGCTTCGATCACACCTAATGCGCCATTTTCAAAACGCAACGTGGCAACTGCCGTATCTTCGCCTTCAATGCCCGTATGCGTGAAAGTTCCGATTTGGCCGAAAACGGTTTCGACTTTTCCGAGCAGCCATTGCTGCAAGTCGATGGTATGAATGGCTTGATTGATCAACACGCCGCCGCCGTCAAGCTCGAATGTCGCTCGCCATTTCGCGCTGTCATAATAAGCCTGCGTTCGGTGCCACTTGACATAAGCATCGCCGAGAAAAATCTTGCCCAACCCACCGGCAGCGATTGCGGCTTTCATGCGAATGACATCCGACAGAAAACGATTTTGAAAAATCACCGCGAGTTTGACGTCATTCTTTTTGCAGGCTTCAATGAGCAGTTTGCCTCGTTCGAGAGTGACTTCAATCGGCTTTTCGACCACCACATGTTTGCCGGCTTCCGCAATGCGTTGGCCATAATCAAGATGCGTTCCACTTGGCGTGCAAACAGAGACTATTTCCAAACGCTCGTCACCGATGAACTCCTCCCAGTTACTGCTCGCGGCGACGTTGAATTTTTGGCTCAACCGCATGGCGTTGTCAAGATTTCTGCTATACACCGAAACCAATTCAGCATTCGGCAATTGCCGGATGGCTTCGGCGTGTACGCTGGCAACCGTACCGCAGCCAACAATGCCGACGCCCAATTTTTTGTTGTGATTGCTTTTCATTAGTGATCATTCACAGCGTCATTGCGAGCGCTTTTCAGTGAAGCAATCCTTCGAAACCTAGAGCATGCGTCCTTAGGATTGCTTCGGCAAAAAACGCCTCG
>JBOHQZ010001733.1:0-1037 GCA_050732275.1 bacterium | reverse complement strand
CCTCAACCAATGAATGTTATCAGGTAATGGTTGAGAGCAATATAGCTATAGTCTCATCTAAATGCAAGAAAGTTTTTAATCAGCCGAAAGTCATGTATTACTATCTTTTTCACCAACCGGTGGCGACGATGAAAACCACCTGGGGCTGCTGGTACAAGTGCAATTTTTGTTATACCTGGAAAATCACCGACGGCATGCCTTACTCGCGCTCGCCGGAGTCGATCGTCGAAGAGCTGGAGAGAATCGAGGCCAATGATGTTTATATCGTGGACGATATTTTTCTGATCAATCCAGTACGTTTGGCGAAGCTCGCGCAGCTCATCCGCGCGCGGTATTCGTAAAAAATATCTCGTCTACGCGCGCGCCGATTTCATTGCCACTCACGAAGAGATTATCAAAGAGTGGGCCGAGCTTGGTCTGAGCGCCGTGTTCATCGGGCTTGAAGCCGCGACCGACTCCGAACTGGATGCGATGAACAAAGAATGCACAGTCGACTATAACCGCCGCGCCATCGAGGTGCTGCGCCGGCACGGCGTGGATACGCATGGCTCGCTCATTCCGCAACCGGATTATTTGCCGGCGGATTGGGAGCGTTTGTGGTCGTTCATCGAAACGACCGGCCTTTATTATGTCAACATCTCGCCGCTCACGCCGATGCCGGGCACCGACATTTGGAAAGACTACGAAGATAAAATTAGCGACAGCCGCGAGGCGCATGGCCTGTGGGATTTGTCGCATTGCGTTCTGCCCACCCGCATGCCGTTGAAAGAATATTATCGCTCGCTCTTGCGCTTGTATGCGCGAACGGTTTTGGATATCCGCCGCGCCAACCGGCTCACGTTGCGAACCAGGCCGCCGGTGTGATCGCCGAAATATCTGCGTCTCTGGTTGGGCGCTATCAAGATCATGTTTCAGTTTATCAATGCGCATCATCATCACAGCCCGCGTGATTTGGCCATCGCGGAGGATATTGGTCCGGAAGTTCCTGGTTTGAAATGGAAAAATTATAGCGCTCCGATGCCGCATTTATCTCTCCA
>JBOHQZ010001732.1:0-1037 GCA_050732275.1 bacterium | reverse complement strand
CGTGGTTCGAGCACTCGCCGCTTTTCCGCATGCTGTCCGAGCTGGCCAGCCGCGGCAACACCGTGATTCTAACGTCGGATCACGGCAGCATTCGCGGCATGCGCGGCGCGAAAGTCATCGGTGACCGTGAAACCTCGACCAACCTGCGCTACAAATACGGCCGCAGTTTGAAAGTCGATGGCAAGCACGCCATCATCGTCAAAGACCCGCGCGATTACCGGCTGCCATCGGCGGGCATCAATACGAATTTCCTTTTCGCGAAAGAAGATTTTTATTTCGTTTATCCGACGAATTATCATTATTATTTGAATTATTACCGCGATAGCCTGCAGCACGGCGGCGTCTCCATGGAGGAGATGATTTTGCCGGTGGTGCGGCTCGAGCCGCGGTGACGTGCTCGTTCGTAGTAACGCCTTCTCCGCCCCGCACCCTTAAGTTCTTAAGGACAGACGGAGCGGGGCAGGCGTCGGAGTTTTCGTTAATACAAAAGCCTGTTGCAGAGCCAGAAACATTTTTATAAGTTCAAGAACCCAATGCCCACAGGCATCACTACAAACGTTATAATTTCTCCCAGCGAACAGCGCCAAACGCTTAATGGCAAAACCACGATGACGCTGCTCTCACACTCCGTCGACGAGACACATCAACTGGCGAGAGAGCTCGCGGAGCATGCGCAACCGGGCGAGGTGATTGCGCTCTTTGGCGATTTGGGCAGCGGCAAAACCACGTTCGTGCAGGGTTTTTGCGCCGCGAGCGGCGTGACCTCGCCGATCACCAGCCCGACGTTCACCCTCATGCACATTTATCGCGGCCGGCGGTGGCCGATTTATCATTTTGATTTTTACCGCTTGCAAAGCGTGGCGGAGGCGCAAGCGTTGGGCTGCGAAGAATATTTCGACGGCGACGGTGTTGCGCTCGTGGAATGGCCGGAGCGGGCTTTGGCGCTGCTGCCGCTGCAACATTGGCAAGTGCACTTGCGCATCCCGGATTTTTCCGGTGCGCCGAATGTACGTGAGATTAAAATTCATCGCGCTGGC
>JBOHQZ010001731.1:0-1040 GCA_050732275.1 bacterium | reverse complement strand
TTTCAATTGTTCGGTGTGCCAGCTTTTTTTCTGATGGCGGCTCTTTACCACTTTGGCATTAAAGAACGTCGCGAGCGATTTCTTGCGTTGCTGCCGGTGCCTGTTCGGCATCGCAGCCTTGCCTTGTTGCTGCCATTCGCCATTCTTTTTCACATCGGCGTTCTTTCGGCGTGGACGACGCAATTACTTCGCGCGCCTGATGAATTGGCCAATGAGTTTATCACTTTGAGCGGCGTGCTTACGCTCAATGGTATAACCATTTGCCTCGTATTCATCATCATCATCCGTCTCAGCCTCAATTTCAACAAAAGCGCGCACCGGCGGATCGCCAATATCGCGCTGTGGATCATTCTTATAAGTGGGATATTGCTTTTCTTTTCATTCAAAATCAGCTTCCAGCGGTATCCGGAATTTCATGCTCTCATTCGCGATCTTCTCTTTCACTCACCGGCCGTTGCCGTAGCGGCAAACGCCGTTTGTGCCGGCTTGATGTATCTGAGCATGGTTATTTATGCCCGCCGCAGGTCTTATCTCGCATAAAAATGCTGCGAGCGGAATCCCCGTTCCGCTCGCAGCAAGTGGTCAATGTTGCTTCCCATCATTTGAAGAGCTTGTCACCCCACAACTTCCCGCCATATTTTACGAATACCGACGTATTGCAATATCGCGAATAGCAGCACGGCTTTGGCCACGATAGCGACCATCCTTTTGCAAGTCGTGTCCAAGTAAGGAATACGCCGATCAAACGACAAACCTCTAAAACGACTTGAAAAGGCAACTTATGAAATTAAAACTTATATCAATAACCAAGCATTGTGCTATTTTGCTCAGTTTCATTTTTAACTGCGGCTTTACCTCGTGTCAAAGATGCTACTCCGAGCGGATAGAGGTTTCCATGCCGGCCACGATCGAGCGGAACGGCACGCCGCAAAACGAGACGCTCACTGGCGTGGTGGCACTCACCAATGTGCCGGATCAATTTGCCGCGCTACGAGCGGTTCTGACTGAAGACCCGACGCAACAAACTTATGCCGTGGTTT
>JBOHQZ010001730.1:0-1040 GCA_050732275.1 bacterium | reverse complement strand
GGCTCGAAGAAGCGGTCGCCGGAAGCATTGGGAACGATGGAGCCATTGTAACGCGCATCAAAAAGATTATTGCTGCCCCCAAAAATTTCCCCGCCAATTCCTTTGTATCGACCCTGCCATCCGACACGCACATCCGTAATCTGGTAAGCCTCGTTGATGAAATCACGCAACGGCTTGCTGCTTCCCGGCGGCGGGCCGTTGAAATCGTTGGTGAAATACCGGCCCACCTGCTGCCAATTGATTTCGGCATAAGCGCCGCTGCCATGCTCGTAAATTACGCCCGCAAAAAAACGATGCGGCAGCACGCCCGGCACTTTCTTGCCGGCCAATTGCGCGACGCCCGGCGCATTTCCCGAGGACGCTTCAAGAAGAAAGTCTTCGAACCTAAAGTTCATGAACGTGCATGCAAATGCGGCCTGCAAGCCCTGCAACGGCAGCCATTGCAATTTCATTTCAACGCCCTGATTGCGCGCTTTTCCGGCATTGCGGAAGAATACTTCTGCACTCACGGCCACCGGAATCTGATAAGAAATCAGCATGTCTTCGATATCGAAACGATAAAGCGCGAAGTCGTAGTTCAAGCGCATTTGCGGCCAGCGCCCTTTCAACCCGGCTTCAAAGCTGCGGATGGTTTCCGGATTCAAGTCGGGATTAAAGCCGCCTTCACCCGTGGGCCGGTTGCCCAATTCCGTTGTTGTAGGAATTTGAAAAGCCGTCGAGTAATTCATATAAGCCGTCAGCACCGGATCAGGGTGATAGGCGAGTCCGATCATGGGACTCAGTTGATCCATGTTCCGCGCGCCGGAATCATCTGCGCCGTCCGCAACAAAACGATCGCAGACTTTGAGCCAATAGTGATCGTAGCGCGCGCCCAATGTTATGGCCCAATCCGGACTCATCTCCCATTGCAATTCAGAAAACGGGCCGGCGCCGATCACTCGTTCTTTCTGATCCAATAACACCGGGCCATATTGCAACGCGCTGAAAATTTCATTGGCCGCGATCACTCCGGCTTGTCCCGGCGGTATGCCCCGATTTTG
>JBOHQZ010001729.1:0-1041 GCA_050732275.1 bacterium | reverse complement strand
ACGCTGAACTAATCGACGCCGGTTGAGCATTTGAATTGCTTTGGAAAAGCCGATTGTCGGGAAGACGGCAATCGGCTTTCTCATTCAGCTTCCGGTTGAACGATAATGGCGAACGCCGAGTTGCCAAATTTGCAGAGCGATGATGAGAAAGAAGATGCCAGTGGCTGGCGAGAGCCATTGCCAGAGCACCGGCGTGCCCAAAGGATCGGCACGCTCCAAAATCGCCAGCGCCGGAAAATAATTGACACCAGCCAGAGGAATAATAAAGATGAAGAGCTTGCGAAACCATGGGCGATAAATGGCAAGTGGGTATTGCGCGGTTTCCACGCCGCCATAAGTCACCGTGTTCATGATCTCCAGAGTTTCGGTCGTCCAAAACGCCAGCGTGGCTTGCAGAACGACCAATCCGAAAAAAAGACAACTTCCTCCGAAAATCGCGGCAATGGCAAGAAAAATTTTGGCCGGCGACCAGTTGATTCCGGCTTCGGCTGCCGCCCAAATGAGAATGATCAATCCTTGCATGAATCGGCCGACACGGCGTAGCGTCAGCTCCTGTCCGGCTAATTGCAAAACCGTGCTTCTTGGCCGCAATAAGAGGCGATCGAAGTCGCCACTCTTGACCATTTGGCCAAATGCATCGAAGCCGCGCGCCGCCGCATCACTAATGGAGAAGGCGACATTGACCATGCCGTAAAGCAAGGCCACCTCCGGCAGTCGCCAGCCTCGCACGCTGCCAAAGCGATCGAAGAGCGCCCACAGACCCAGAAACTCGATTCCGGTCATGAGAAATTGCCCCAAAGCATTCATGAGAAACGAGGCGCGATATTCCATTTGGCTGCGCACGGAAATGCCGAGGTAACGGCAGTAAAGTTTCAAATCATTCAAAGTGAAAATTTTATGAAAGTAAATACGAAAAAAATTACCAACGGATAAAAGCGGCCAACGGATATAAAAGTTTTGCGATCACAATTTAAAATCGAAATTTCGTAACGCGGCAACTCGCCGCAACCAAATCTGTCAACCGCGAATTAACGCTAATCG
>JBOHQZ010001728.1:0-1041 GCA_050732275.1 bacterium | reverse complement strand
CGGCGCCGCTGAAAATATACTCGCCCGGCGCCCGCAAAAAATCGTTCCAATGCTCGATGATATAATACAACCGCGCGCCCAGAAAGCCGCCGACGATGGCCGCGACCGCGATGTTGCTCGACATTTCGGGATCGATGCGATTGCGCTCAAATTCGCGGCGCATGACGAGCGTGGGGATTAAAAAACCCAACATCGCCATCAGGCCAAATGTGTGCAAGGTCAATGACGGTGTTTTCCAACCGAATAATTCGAAAGAGGGGACGGTAAATAGATCGGGATACATGGCTGGTTGCTGGTCGCTCGTTGCTGGTCTTGGATTGTTCAGTTATTTTTTTGTGGATTTTGCGAAGGCAGCGGTAACGGCAATTTTTCGAATTTGAGCGGCTCCGGAGCGCTGCTCGAGGTCAAGCCGCTTTTGCGATGCCCGTATTTTTCCTCGACCATTTCAACAACGTGCGGCGGCTTGTGAGCTTGCAAATGCTGATAAATGAACGTTCGCACTTCGGTCGCGCCGCGCACCATGTCGCAATCACACACTTCGATGCCGTCATTGCAATCGCCGCACGGGCAATTGAATTGCGCTGCCACTTCGTAAACGGCGGGGTAAAGCTTCGCCAATTGCTCACCGCGCAGCATGGGATCAAAGTCAGCGGCAGCAGCAGTTGCAGTGGCAGGCTCTCGAGATTGGAGCCAATAAAACGACAATACACCGATGGCAATGCCGGCGAGTATTAAAGCAGCATAAAGCGGCCAACGCGGTGAGATTGTCTGTGGCGGCGATTTGGTGCGACGAGGCGCTGCCGGTTTACCACAGTAAGGGCAAAAATTCGAGCGCGGCGTGATGTGCCGGCCGCACGTGGGGCATTTCATAATATCAGTTCATTCAAATTATTGCTTTTACAAAATAAGCAAGTCCGGCTTAAAAAGCAAGTCAATGTTCTAAATGAAAAGTCCGTAGCTTCGTCTTCTTCGCCCTGCATTCATAGAGAATAATGACGTGGAGCGGGCATGCGTTCAGCTTTTGCCGGAAGCTGGACGCCT
>JBOHQZ010001727.1:0-1044 GCA_050732275.1 bacterium | reverse complement strand
GTTAGGTGTGGTGACCGGCAAGCCGCTCTCCATCGGTGGCTCTAAGGGTCGTGTCGAGGCCACCGGCCGTGGTTGCGTGTACATGATTGCAGAAGCGGCAAAGCATCTGAATTTAAATTTGACCGATGGCACCGCCGTCGTTCAAGGATTCGGCAACGCCGGATCCATCGCCGCGCTCCTGCTCGTCGCCGATCACGGCGCCAAAATCATTGCCGTGAACGATTCTTCCGGCAGCGCTTACAATCAAAACGGCCTCGATATTCCGGGACTGATCGCCTACAAAGCAGAAACCGGCCACGTCAAAGGCTTTCCCGCTTCGGAAAAAATCAGCGAGGAGGAGATGCTGGCGTTGCCCTGCGATGTTCTCATTCCGGCGGCGCTGGAAAATGCCATTACCGCCCAAAACGCCCACAGAATCAAAGCGCGAATTGTGGCGGAAGCGGCAAACGGCCCCACCACACCGGAGGCGGACAAGATTCTTTATGAGAAGGACGTTTTCCTTTTGCCCGACATTCTTGCCAACGCCGGCGGCGTCACCGTGTCGTACTTTGAATGGGTGCAGGACAATTATTGTTTTTTCTGGAAGGAAAAGGACGTGAATGAAAACCTGCACGAAATAATGGTCAATAGCTTCGAGGAAGTTTTGAAAACCGCCAAGAAGTATAAGATCGATATGCGGCGCGCGGCGTATGTGGTGGCCGTCTCGCGTGTGGCCGAGGCGATCAAAGTGCGCGGGATTTATCCCTAGCTTATTCCGTAGCGCAGACGGCTCGTCTGCAAATCTGCTTTTTTCAGTTATTCGCTTTGACAAATTAGAGCGCCTTTTTGTAAAAATTAGCGGGCTCGGTAAGTCGATTCTTGGCTTGTCGAGCCTTTTTTCTTTGGTTCGCTCGCAACCTTGATCGCTTGCCCACCTCGTTCATCTATATAGAAATGCCTTGCTCCCTCTATTCACCGAGGTTGCTGGAAAGGAATTCATTGTCTGGCAATAGCTCGACAATGTTAAATTAAAATTTGTCATTTCGAGCGTAGCGAGAAATCTGC
>JBOHQZ010001726.1:0-1045 GCA_050732275.1 bacterium | reverse complement strand
GGCATGACCTGCACGCGCACGATGGTTTGCTGGCGAAATTGCGCGGGCGGATCGACGCGCGCCAAGTCTGCCGGATAAAATGTATCGCGCTCGTAAATTTGCGGATCGGGAACATGGCGCCACTCGATTTGATTATCGCCTCGCTCTTGCACTGGCACCGGCGGCACAAAAATTTCCGGCAACTCTTCGCTCGCGCGTTTGCGTAACTTGCGCATCGCGCTCGGCGGCAAAAAGCAATGGGGCGGCAAAAACTCCGAACACGAACCAGAAAATGAGTGAAAGGTTCTTGAGAGAGAGAAGCAAACGCATAACTCAAATACGTATTTTAATAAATTCACAGTTATTTTGATTGCGCTGGCCGGCTTTCTTTCAGCGACATCAGATAAGCGACCAACGCCTGCACTTCCTCTTCCCACAGGCCCGAGATCTTCATGGAACTTCCAGAAATAAATGCTTGCGGATTCTGCAAGAACGCGGCTAAATACTCCGGTTGCAATCGGCTTCCGGCTCCGCTCAAGTCCGGCCCTACTTCTCCGCCATGACCGGCTATTTTGTGGCATCCGTAGCAGGCGTATTCTTGAAAAATCTGTTTGCCTTCCGCCATGCCAGTCGAATCATTTTTTCGAAATTCAAACGAAAGTTTTTTGCTGCGCGTCGAGTCGTGTTGCGCGGAGAGATAAGCGGCCAGCGCTCGCGCTTCACTTTCACTCATCAAAAAATTCGGCATGCGCAGAGTCGGACGCACGCCGGCGCTTTCCCAACGTCGACGATACGGAGCTTTGAGATAAGCCTCAATCCACGTGGTTTGAAATTTGTCGCCGGCATTTGCCAGCGAAGGCGGGAGGTTCAAACCCCTAGCCGAAACATTGTGGCAAAGCCCGCAACGCAATTCGGTATAAAGCGCGGCGCCGGTCGTGACCGCGTTCGGCGCGGAAGCAAGGTTTTGCGCTCTCGCCATCGGTGGCGCAAACAGGCTGATGGCGATGGCAAGACATGTTGTGAAAATAAAAGTGGTTCTCATGAACATTGCTCGATGAAATTGACC
>JBOHQZ010001725.1:0-1047 GCA_050732275.1 bacterium | reverse complement strand
GTGCGCGCCAGCAAAAACCATGTGAGGGGAATAAGCAAGAACGCCAGGTAAACGAGCACGTTTTGCTTGAACAATGCCGGGCCGAGAATTGGCAAATGTGCCAGCGCGGGCAAAGATAAAGGCAAAAAAGTCGGCGCCGTAATCGCTGCGCCGCTAAGGCCGAAAATGCTGCGCAGCAAGACGCCGGTGAGACCGAGCGCCAAAATGTTCAAGCCGGCGCCGACGATGATTTGATCGGCTTGCACACCGACGCACAAAAACGCAAAAAGCGAGACAAACAACAGCGCCGCCAGCACCGCGGCGGCGAGTCCGAGCAACGGTGAGCCGGTCGCCAAGGCGACGTACATTGCAAAAAAAGCCGCCACCAGCATGGTCCCCTCCAACGCGATATTGATGACGCCGGATTTTTCCATGATAATTTCGCCCAACGCTGCGAGCAAAAGCGGCGTCGCCAATGAAACGCCGCTGGCCAGCAGCGAAGTAAAAATTTCGATCATCCAACTCCCTTTTGGGTGACTCTCTTTTTAAAACTTTTTTGTTGCGGTTCTCTTTTCGTTGCAAGTATTTTAGAAAAGAAGCTTGCAGACGTTGCGCGGAACCAGCGTGTTTCATACAACACCACAAACAGAATCACCATGCCCTGAATAACTTCCGCTAGAACCGGAGAAATACCCATGTCTCGCTGCAGCGCGCGGGCGCCGGATTCGAGCGCGCCGAAAAGAAACGCCGCCGGCAGCACGCCGATAGGGTGCAAGCGGCCGAGCATCGCCACGGCAATGCCGGTATAGCCATAACCAGGGGAAATATTTTCGTAAAGCCGATGCGTCACGCCGGCAACTTCGACGAGGCCACCCAACGCCGCAATGCCGCCACTGAGTGCGATGGCAGCAACGATGTGCCACGAAACATTGATTCCGGCAAAACGCGCCGCCTTGGAATTTTGTCCGATGACGCGTAAGCGAAATCCGAACGGCAGCCGAAACAGCACGAGCCACGACAAACCGGCAAGCAACGCGGCGATGATCACGCCACTGTGCAGCCGCGTTC
>JBOHQZ010001724.1:0-1048 GCA_050732275.1 bacterium | reverse complement strand
ATGCCGGCGCCAGAGGATCGATAATATTATTGGCTGCGGCGCTATAAAAAGCGAAATCGACCGGCGCGAAGGCGGATTCGAATTGGCCGAAATTGGCATCCAACGCTTTTATCGCCAGCACCGGCCCGTCGTCACCGGCCACGATCATGTCCCAGAAATAGCGAATGCCAATCGCGGCATTTTGCGCGCCGGTATTGGCCACGATAGTGGTAATTTCCACCCACGAATTATCGAAGTTAGTACCGCGCACAAAAATTCTTTGCGTGATTCGCAAATTGTCCGGCGTCTCCATGAGATTGGGCAGCAAATAGCGAATCGCCACACCGGTGGTGTCATCGCCATTCCTGATCACCGCGACATAATTCGTGTCAATATCCGTGTCGCTGATAAAAAGGCTGTCGAGCCAGATGGTATTGAATGGCGATTCACCCCGTGCAAACTCGGTTTGTACGTAGTCGGTGTTGGTGTTATATGAGCGAATCGTGTTGTAGCTGGTTCCTGTCAATCCTTTGCTGCCGCCGCCCAACAACTCACGGTTCGGGCCGAGGGGATGCGAGCGGCCGGTTTTGACCGTGTATAAACCGACGCCCTCGCCGATCGTGCTCTCAACGATGACTTCGTACATTGCATGGCGCGCGTGTATCGCAGGGCCAGCGGTCGCTCTTTTTGCCGCGAGCAACTCATGATTGGCGGACGACTTTTTGTTGCGGCTGAAATAATTCGCCTTGTTGAGCTTTTGCGCGTGTACCGGCGAATCAAGGAATGCCGCTGCCGCGCCGGCGATCAGCAAAAGCCAATACAGCCGGCAACGCCCCCAGGCCGGGCGAGAAGAAGTTTTTTCCAAAGATGATGCGGCCATGGCCGATCTCCATAAAAAATCGAAATGTGCTTCCTGAATTTTGCGAACTCGTGACAATTCGCCGCCTTACTACCTTAATTTTGCACCATTTTATCGTTCTTTGAAAAACTGCTTGCGAAAAGTTGTCGATTTCCTTTTATTTACTGGGTCAAATCACAGTGGTTCCGATTCTAACCTTACGCTTGGAGG
>JBOHQZ010001723.1:0-1051 GCA_050732275.1 bacterium | reverse complement strand
TGACGTGTTTCAGCGCCCAGCGGTTGAAAAATTCGTGGCAAATCTTTTGAAAATTTTCCTCGCCAACAACGTAGCGCAACATTTCAAAAAAGATCGAGCCTTTGGTGTAGGCATTGACGCCATAGCCGAGACCGTCTTTGTATTTGTAAGCGTACCGCGAGATCGGCTCGTTATAACCGCTGTTCATGTAAAAGTGCGCGAAGTTGCGGTTGCCGATATTGTTGGTTACTTGCGGCCGGTGGCGCTGTAGCCACGTGGCATTTTTCATGGCCGCCTCGCGATCGTAGCCCCACTTGCCGTAGCGCGTTTCCATGTACCAACTGGTTTGAAACGAGGTAAAACCCTCGTCGAGCCACGCTTCCTTTTGCTCGTTGTTGCCGAAGATGCCGAAAAAATAAATGTGACCGACTTCGTGAAGAATCAGCCCCTCACTCTCCGAGGCGTTCATGACGAGCATCGGATATTCCATGCCGCCACCGAGCAGGCCGTGCGTGATCGACAATTGAGGGTACGGATAGCGGCCAAATTTGGCCGAGAGCCATTCCAGCGCGCGGCGGCCGCGTTCCGTTACCACTTGGCCCCATTTGGGCTTAGCCTCGCTGCGAAAAAGCGCGTGAATCGGAATGCCGTCGTACTCGCCGCGTTCGTAGAGAAAATCCGAAGATGTGATCCAGGCAAAATCATGTACCTGCTCGGCGTGGAAAGTCACCTGCCGTCTTGGTTGATCCATCATTTTTTTAACAAGCATTTTTTTCATCTCGACATATTTGCTCGGCCAATCCGTTTCTGAGAGCGAGGTATCGACTTGCACGAGCGACCAACCCGGATCGCCCTCCGTCACCACGCCGGTCGCGCCGACGATGTAATCGAACGGCACCTCAATCGTTACGTCGAACGTGCCGAACTCACCATAAAATTCCCCGAGAAAGTGTAGCGGCTCAGCGTGCCAGCCTTCTTCGTCGTAAACGCACACCTTCGGATACCATTGGGCAAAGTCGAATTGGTTTTCGCGGTAACCGGCGCGATCTTGAAACAAACGCACTTTTTCTTT
>JBOHQZ010001722.1:0-1052 GCA_050732275.1 bacterium | reverse complement strand
TTCTTTATCATCTCAACCCCGGTTTTGGTGGAGGCGGATTGGAGCATCTCAATTCCACCACGATTTCGCTCTCGGCGCCGATGTTGAAAGAGAATGTGGCAGCCAGCGCGAGTGTGACGGCGCATGAGTTTTTTCATCTCTGGAACGTAAAGCGCATTCGGCCGAAAGTGCTTGGTCCGTTTGATTACAGCCAACCGGCTCGCACGAAAGCGTTGTGGTTCAGTGAGGGCGTCACTTCTTATTATGCCGATCTGACCCAGGTTCGCACCGGACTCGTCACTCCCGAACAGTTTCTCGATATACAAGCGCGGCAAATGCGGGTGCTGCAAAGCAATCCGGATCGACTCAAAACCAGTGTCGAACGAGCGAGCTGGGAAATCTGGGATCGGGGTTACGGCAGCAGCGGCGTGAATTATTACAACAAAGGGCAACTGCTCGGCTTGCTGCTCGATTTGCGCATTCGCCACGAGACCGGCAACAAGAAGAGTCTCGACGATATGTTGCGCCATCTCAATCAAAACTACGCCAAGCTCGGCAAGGGTTTCGATGAAGATGAGTTGTCTGAAATTGCCGGTAAAATTGCCGGAAAAGATATTCGTGATTTCTTCACAAAATATATCGCCGGTGTTGACGAGCTTCCATTTCAAGAGTATCTTGCGTGGGCCGGCATCGAAACGAAAATCGAACAAAAACGTGTGGCAACGCTCGGCAAAGTCCGCCTTTTCGGGCCGCAAAACTCGGTCATCATACTCGACGACGGCCCGGCGGCGCAAGCGGGGTTGCAGCGCCGCGATCTGCTCAAAGAGATCAACGGTACATCCATCAGAAGCCAGCGTGATCTCGACACTATCGTCGCTGCTAAAGCGCCTGGCGATACGTTACGAATGAAGGTGGCGCGCGGCGAGGAAATATTGATGTTTGAAGTCAAGCTCGAGGCACTGGATGAAGTCAGCTACAAGCTTAATTTTATGGAAAAATTCTCGCAGCAGCAATTGGAAATACGACAGGGACTGCTGGCTCTTGGCAATAAGTAAAAAAACGAGGTGCTGTCA
>JBOHQZ010001721.1:0-1052 GCA_050732275.1 bacterium | reverse complement strand
ACGCCAAAAGGCGTCCGGCTGCCGATTCCTCTGATCGTAATGCGGTCGCCTTGCGACAAATTGTAGCGATTGTTCACCAGCACACCCGGGAGCGCGCGCAACGCTTCGTCAAGTGAAAGGCCGGCTTCGGCGCGTTGCAGGTCTCGTTGCGCAATCACGTCAAGCGCATAGGGCACACGATAAGTTATTTGCGCGCTTCGCGTGGCCGTAACCAGCACCGGTTGGAGAATGTACAGAGCCCTGTCTGAGGCCATGGCAGAATCCGGCCGCGGTTTCGCCTGCTGGGCCAAGGCCCCTTGAGCAATCGCGATGGTTACCATGATAAATAGGAATGTTTTTTCCATATCATATATTGAAGTTGTGGCCGTAGCCGCGCTTGACTAAATCGTTGATGGCTTCGGAGAGTGTTTCATCGGTTTTCATTTTCATACATAATTTTCAACAATCTCCGGTGGACGAACTTTTGCTTCATCCGGACTTTTGCCGGCGTCACGAAGAGCCTGTCGTTGCCTGAGAAAATCCCAGCATTGATCGAGCTCAACCTTCATCTGATGCAAACGTTGCACCTCGCCATCAGTCAGGTCGGGCTTCGAATAAAGATGTTCTTCTTCGTGCACCAATGCTTTTATGTGCTCAAGCACTTTGTTGTCTTCCATTGTTCGCTCTCCTTATTTTGGCATTCGTTATTCTATTACAAGTTCAATCGTTGTAAAAAAAGCAAAAATTTTCAACACGGAGAAAACAGAGCAAACAGAAAGGGTAGTGCATGGAAAACTTCCTTTAGCTTTGTAATCTCTGTTTACTCCGTTTTCTCTGTGTTAATCTTTTTTGGTTGCAGCTCGTCCGCCTTAGGAATGCGTTGTTCTATTGCAGAAATTCATCCTACGTCGCCGGCAGCGGCGGCACGTTGGTGAACAGAACGTTGAGGCCTTCGGCCATCGTCGGGTGCGTGAGGATGGCGTCGCGGAGTCCGGTGTACGGAAGCCCGGCCAACATGGCCGTCTGCACGACCGCAACCACCTCTCCCGCCTCGACGCCCAACATGGTGAAGC
>JBOHQZ010001720.1:0-1056 GCA_050732275.1 bacterium | reverse complement strand
ATGCCCGACAAAATTTTGATCAACGTGGATTTGCCGGCGCCGTTCTCTCCGCACAGCGCATGTACTTCGCCGGCGTTGACTTCGAACGACACATTTTTGAGCGCCACCACGCCAGGGAAGCGTTTGGTGAGTTGGTCGATTTGAAGAATCTTGCTTTGAGGTCTCATTCTGTATTTATGTCATTCCGAAGGAATCCTTTTGCGAACCAACAATCAACTTCAATGCAAAAAGATTCTTCCAGAATGACATCCTATCCCATCGGTTAAATTCTATAAACCAATCTATTTTCGCGCCGGCCTTTGCGCTTCGGGTATGTTGCGATAGACCTCATCAAACGCATGAAATCCATCCGCAATGACGGTGGATTGCAAATTCTCCGGCGTGACGGTGACGACTTCCAACAACACGGAGGGCACCTTGATCTTGCCGTTGTCGAGGCCGTCCCTGGCGATTACCGGCTTCCCTTTTGCGAGATCAACCGCAAGCTTGGCCGCGCTGGTGGCCAGATGCTTGATAGGTTTGTAAATCGTCATCGCCTGTGTACCCTCCGCGATGCGTTGGCACGCCACCAATTCGGCGTCCTGGCCCGTGACCAAAATCTTACCGGCAAGCCCTTCTTCCAGCAACGCTTGAATCGCGCCGCCGGCCGTGCCGTCGTTCGAAGCCAAAATTGCATCGAAGGTGGCGCCATGTTGCGTGATCGCCGCGTTCGTAATTTTCTTGGCGCTTTCCGGCTTCCAGTTTTCCGCCCAGTCCTCGTGAATAATCTCAATTTCGCCGCGCTCCAAATACGGCTTGAGAATATTATCCTGCCCCTGTTTGAAGAGAAAAGCATTGTTGTCCGTCTTCGCGCCGAAGATACGCACTATCCGCCCCTTGCGGCCTTTCGGCAAACGCTCGACGAGAAACTGCGCCTGCATCTCGCCGACACGGACGTTGTCGAACGAAAGATAAAGATCGAGGTCGCAATCCGTAATCATGCGGTCGTAGGCGATCACCGGCGTACCGGCTTCGTGCGCGAGATTGACGGCTTTGGCCATGGCCTGGCCATTATGC
>JBOHQZ010001719.1:0-1061 GCA_050732275.1 bacterium | reverse complement strand
CATGGTGTGTCCGGAGAAGAAAGCGTAATAGGCTTCTTCATTGCGAAACGGATCAAATTCGTGATTGCCGAGTCCGAGATGTGGACGGGTTCGGCCTGTAGCTTTTTTGGTGACGGTCTGAATGATTCCATCGGGCAGAAGCGATGCCGAGAGAATCACACACGATTCTCGCAACCAGTCGCTGTCGGCAATCAATCCTACCGCATACAAACTGCCGGTGAGAACGACCACTGTTGCCGGCTCGCCATACTCTATGCCAACGTCAGACAACTTGTCCGCAGTTTTGCCGTGGTTGCGGAGAAAGAAGTCATTGACTTCTTCATCTAAAAAAGAGAGCGCCACCGTGCCGCCCAACACGGAACCGAAAATCGCCCAATCTTTGCCGGGCCAGCGCAACGGCGAGGTTAGCACATGCCCCGCGCCGCCGAAGACGTGAGAAACATCGGATATGAATTTTCCAGGGAGGGATGAAGATTGATCTTGTTGGGCCAACGATAGAGAACTAGTGCTGACCAAAAAGATCGCCAGCAGGCGGAATCGCAAAGATTGGGGCATACAAGCTCTTTCAATGAATGAGCAAAAGTTTTCGTGTCACTTGTTCCTGGCCCCAATTTATTTTAAGAAAATAAATGCCATTACTCAAATGCAACGACGCCGCCCGCCATTCAGCCCGCCACAGCCCGTTGCCGGTATTTTTTATTTCCAAGTCTGCCACGCGAGCACCGAGCAAATTGTAGATCACCGCACGGGGTATTGGGATTGCCATCGCGCCATCGGCACGAAATAAAATATTGAGCCGGTCACGAAACGGATTCGGATAAGCGTGCAGCTCAAAAGCGCTTGGCAAAGCAATTTGATCATCAACGCCGGTGCTGCCCGTGCCGCGAAAGAAATCGAGGCCGCCATCACTCTCTCCAATCAGCAGGTCGATGTGGCCGTCGTTATCCCAATCGGCAAACGCCGGGGCAGCAAAAAAACCGACGTCGATGCCGGCAAATATTTTCTGCTCGAAAGCGAAAGAGTCCGCCGCCACGCCGCGAAGATAGAGCATCGTCCCGTCG
>JBOHQZ010001718.1:0-1064 GCA_050732275.1 bacterium | reverse complement strand
TGACGAGAATGATCGTCCAGGCATCGACCGCTTCCAAGAGCTCGAACCGCTCGAATTTCAAAACTTCCAAAATGTAAAAAGGAAAAGAAT
Source organism: bacterium (assembly GCA_050732275.1). Classification (GTDB taxonomy): domain Bacteria; phylum Zhuqueibacterota; class Zhuqueibacteria; order Zhuqueibacterales; family Zhuqueibacteraceae; genus Zhuqueibacter. The sequence goes on along the minus strand of JBOHQZ010001718.1, from coordinate 974 downwards.
AAAAAATTTGCCAGAACATGATCCAGAAGCCGGAGAAAATGACGAGAAAGCTGATGAAGCGAAAATTGCCGAACACCAGCAGCATGTCGCGAAACACCTGGGCAAGAGTGCGTTTGCTTCCGCCTTCGTCGTCGCTCTCAGGCTCTTTAAAAAAGACGAACGTGCCCAGCAACAGCAGAAATGAGGTGACGGACGACATCACCAACACGTATTCGATGCCGAAATTCTCCCGCACTTGCAGCGCTAGAATTGGCCCGATGGCGCCGCCGATATTCACGAGGGTATAATAAATTGAATAGCCGAGCGCTTTGATATCCGAGTGCGAAGTTTTGGCCACCGTCCCCACGATACAGGGTTTGATGAGCGAGCCGCCAATGGCAGTGAGAATCAAGACCGAAGTGACATACGTTGTCTTGCCCATCGCCTCGACAATCCCTTGTCCGGCCTGCATCCCGGCCAAGCCAATGAGAAAATAGCCCAAACAGAACATGGCAAAACAGGCCATCAAGGTTCGGCGAAATCCATAGCGATCGACGAATGTACCGGCGATGATCGGCAGCGAAAAGATCAGGCCGGAATAGAGGCCGGCTAATGAGCCGGCTGCTTGCGCGCCGAGGCCGACCTTGTTGGCGAGATAAACCGCCAGCACGGCTTTCGAGCCATAGAAGGCGAACCGCTCGAACAACTCGAGAATATTGGCGACCCAAAACGACCGCTTAAAGCCGGTTCGCCAGGTCACCGCACGCTCTTGCGACATGTTTTCCTCGCTCCGTTTGGTATGGGTTCGTAGTAGCTCCTTCAGGAGCCGCGTGTTCGACTACATCGAGGCTCTTCGATTTCGAATCAATAAAAAAAGTTGGTTAGTTCCGAAGCATTCCTAAAATTCAAAGTCCAGCGCCTTAAGGCGCTACTACGAACTATTTCACTCGTATAACAGATACTTTTGCCGCAGCTCGCGAAAGGCCCCAAGACCT
>JBOHQZ010001717.1:0-1067 GCA_050732275.1 bacterium | reverse complement strand
TCGCCCCTTTATCGGTTTACTCGTTTTGCCAAGTAACTCGCACTAACCATCAAGTAATATTCTCCACAATCACCGCCGAGGCTTCGCCGCCGCCGATGCAGATCGCTGCCATGCCGTATTTCTTTTTGTACTCTTGCAGCGCGTGAATGAGCGTGACGAGAATCCGGCAGCCGCTGGCGCCAATCGGATGGCCGAGCGCCACCGCCCCACCGTGAACGTTGAGTTTGTCCATTGGAATGCCGAGTTGCTGCTGCGCCGCCAACGCTACTACCGCAAACGCTTCGTTGATTTCAAAGAGATCGATTTTATCAAGCGCAAAACCTGATTTCTTGAAAATTTTTTCAATCGCATCGATAGGCGCAGTGGTGAACCATTCCGGCTTCTTCGCGGCGGAAGCCTGTGAGAGAATTTTCACTTGTGGCTTGACGCCGAGCTTGTCTGCCACCTCTTTCGCCATCACCACAACGACCGCGGCGCCGTCGTTTATTTTTGAGGCATTGGCCGCGGTCACCGTGCCTTCTTTATCAAACGCCGGCCGCAGGGTCAGCATTTTTTCAAAATTGACTTTCTTCGGCTCCTCATCTTCTTTAACGAAAATGGTTTCCCCTTTTTTCTGCGGCAATGGCACGGGCACAATTTCTTTGGCGAACAAGCCTTTTTCTTGCGCGGCCAGCGCGCGATTGTAACTCATTGTCGCAAATTCATCCTGCATGTTGCGCGGGACTTTGCACTCGCGCGCGCACAGCTCGGCCGCATTGCCCATGTGAAAGTTATTGTACACATCCCACAACCCATCTTTGATCATGCTATCAACAAGCTCGCCGTGGCCGAGACGGTAACCGTCGCGCGCTTTGTCCAGCAAATAAGGCGTGTTCGACATGCTCTCCATCCCGCCGGCCACGATGACGTCGGCGTCGCCGAGCATGATCGCCTGCGCCGCAAGCATCACCGCTTTGAGGCCGGAGCCGCAAACTTTGTTGATCGTCATGCAGGTGACCTCAACCGGCAAGCCCGCTTTGATCGCCGCTTGTCGCGCCGGCGCTTGACCGACGCCGGCGGGCAGCACA
>JBOHQZ010001716.1:0-1070 GCA_050732275.1 bacterium | reverse complement strand
TTTCACGTCATAAAAATAATTTTTGGTTTTGGAATTGTCCGCCAGCACATCGCCGCCCGTTCCACCGACCACGCGCAACGTTATGCCGCCGCTCTCGCCTTGCACCTGGGCCTTGTCATTGCCGCCCAGGAGATAAAGACGAATCTCTTTCGTTTCGCCTTTTTTGAACAGGCGATGGTAAACCGGTTGGTCTTGCTTATCGCCGGTATTCTTATCGCGCGCAAAAATTTTAACGTCAACATCGCCGTTGCTTTGCCGGGTGATTTCGGCAAATTCGTCTTGATCGCTGGTTTTGATGTCGACGAACTTCGCGAGGTTGCGATAATATTGTTCGGCCGCCCGGCGTATGAGGCCACGGCGAGCGCGCAGTTTTTGGGTGAGCGCTTCACCGGATTTGGCGTAAATTTCCGGCGGCAGGTTTCGCACTGCCTGCGCGATGACGCCGTCGGTAAGTTTGGCGAGAAAAGCTTCGATGGTTTTTTGCCAGGCAGCATAATCAAGATCAATCAAAAAGCGGCGATCCAAGTGCCGGCCGGCATAGGTGAGACTGATGATGTCCGGCGTTTTTTTCGCAAAATTCTCCATTTGGATCACGACGTAACGCTTCTCCGCCAGCGCCGGGAGCAGGCCGTCGAGTTTGGCAAAAGCCTGATCGCGGTCGCGGGGAATCGGATACCAAAGCTTCTTCCCGTCTTTTTCGAAGCGCGCCCAACGCCACTGGTCGACGTGGCGGTCCCAGTCGCCGACAAAAACATCCAACAGCCGCGCCGTCAGAAACGCTTCGGAATCGACATCATTATCGTGCTTTTCTTTAAGCTCTTCAAAAAGCTCTTCGGTGTCGACAATTTTATCCGAGCCGGCAAAACCGGGCTCACCGTTCGGCCCATCGGTGGGGCGCTCTTCAATAAATCCCAAAACGTTGCGAAAGTCCGCCCGAAATTCGCCGAGCTTCGGATCATCCGGCAACATCACCAAACGCGGTTCGGCGTAGAGCACGCCCAGTGCTTTGGCCAAGGGGCCAACCACCAGCGCCGCGTAAGGATGCGCCGAGCTGATTTGATCTTGCACGA
>JBOHQZ010001715.1:0-1071 GCA_050732275.1 bacterium | reverse complement strand
AATCGGTGCGCCATCCCGGCCTTTGATATTCAATGGGAAGCCCATGAAAATGAATGTTTCCGGAAGCTGATCCAAACGCGTCAGGCCCTCGACGATGACAATTTCAACTCCCATTTTCAATAAAATAAGATGGCATTCTTTCCAGGCCGTGCTGGGCGTAGGGGTGTCGATGCCCAGCATGCCGATTTTGCGGTCAGCCATCCATTGTGCGGCTTCCAGCGTCAAGGTTGGGAATTCCGCAAAATATTCAGCGGCGCCAAATTTGCGATCCCAGCCGGTGCGATAAATGATTTTCGCGCCGGGCTGAAATTTATGTGCGTGCGGCGCAAACTTCTCGACTGTGAGCGGTGTTTTCGCCGCCAGCGCGCTGCCGGGAGCCAGATCGACCAGCGTAGTCTTGCCATAGAATTGTTCCAGCCGCATTTGATCGACGGTTTTTCCGTCATCATAAAAATGAAACGGCGCATCGAGGTGCGTGCCCTGATGCGTGGACATGCTGATTTGCGTGATGTTATAGCCGATGGAGGTCACGGTGTTGTGTACCACCACACTGATTTTGGGATCCCACGGAAAGTTCAATTGTCCGTGTTCCAATGGATGCGAGAGATCAATCAATTTCATAGTGCGTTTCCCTATGCGGTTTTTTCATCGATCACCGGATTGGTTAGCCGGCCAATGTTTTCAATTTCAATCGTCACTTCATCTTCGGCGCGCAGCCAGCGCGGCGGCTGTTGTGCCATGCCGACACCATGGGGTGTGCCGGTGAGAATCACCGTGCCCGGCCGCAGTGTGGTGCTGCCGCTAAAAAATTCGATCAAGGCGGGGATATCAAAAATCATGTCATCCGTGTTCCAGTTCTGCATCACCTCATCGTTAAGAATGGTTTTGATTTGTAAATTATTTGGAGCTGGCAATTCATCTTTGGTGATCAACTGCGGGCCTAACGGGGTAAACGTATCGAAGAATTTTCCCCGGCACCACTGTCCGCCGCCGCGCTCGAGCTGCCAATCCCGCGCGCTGATGTCATTCGCCGCGGTGTAGCCGAACACATAGTCGAGGGCCTCGGTCCGC
>JBOHQZ010001714.1:0-1073 GCA_050732275.1 bacterium | reverse complement strand
CGCATTTGCCCAATATGCTCCAGCATCAATATACCGGACAAGAGTATGGCTAGCGGATTTGCAATGCCTTTTCCGGCAATATCCGGCGCGCTGCCATGAACCGCCTCGAAAACGGCGTATTTGTCGCCGATATTGGCGCCGGGCACCAAGCCGAGGCCGCCGACCAAACCGGCGCACAAGTCCGAAACGATATCGCCATAAAGATTGGTGAGCACGAGCACGTCGTATTGCTGCGGCTTCATAACGAGCTGCATACACAGGTTGTCGACGATCACTTCCTGATATTTGATCTTCGGATACTTTTTAGCAACTTTTTTGGCAGTTTCCAAAAAAAGGCCGTCGCTGATCTTCATGATATTGGCCTTGTGTACCGCCGTCACTTTTTTGCGACGGTGCTTGACGGCGTAATCGAAGGCGAACTCAGCAATACGCTTTGAGGCCTTGCCGGTAATGATCTTCAGGCTTTGCGTCACACCGGGCGCGATCCTGTGTTCGATGCCGGTGTAAAGGTCTTCGGTATTTTCGCGCACGACGACGAGATCGATATCGCCAAAACGGGAAGTAATTCCTGGCAGATTATGCACTGGCCTGAGGTTGGCGTACAGATCGAGCGTTTTGCGCAACTCGACATTTACACTCGCGAAGCCTTTGCCGACGATGGTGGTCAATGGGCCTTTGAGAGCGATCTTATTTTTCTTGATGGTCTCAATAACGTGGTCAGGCAGCGGTTTGCCATATTTCTCTACCACGCCGATGCCGGCTTCGACTTCTTCCCATTCCAAATTGGCGCCGGCGGCCTCAATCACTTTGACGGCCGCGGCACTGACTTCCGGACCGATGCCGTCGCCGGGAATCAACGTCACACGTTGAACAGCATTCTTTTTGGGCACGTTGCTTTGAATGACTCCTTATAAGAAATCGGCCTTGAGAACAAAATCCCAAGACCGATTTCCCTATTGAAGCAAATTGAGAACATTGACTATTTCTGTTTAGGCACATTTGAAATCCTGCCCGCGAAACACATTAAACCTACATTCCGCAGGTGCGGGACGGGTATTTTGGGATTTTCCAGA
>JBOHQZ010001713.1:0-1074 GCA_050732275.1 bacterium | reverse complement strand
CTGAACGCGCTGCCGGAGATTTTGCGCGGCGCCCAAAAAATTTCGCTCACCTCGAAACCGATGCTGCAATTTTTGCGGCACGGCCATTACGTCGCCCGGTTGCACCTCGCCGTGAGCTGTCCGGATCAAGACGTCTGGAGCAGTCCCGTGAAGGTTTTTATTGAGCGCCGGTTGAACGTCATGCGCGACGAGATTTTTGCCCTCAATCGCTACGACCAACCCTCTTTTTCTTACGAGCTTGATTACGAGCGGGTCAACAACCTGGCGGCGGCGATTTTGCAAACGGCCCAAGATACTTTGCTGAACAATCCCTCCCAACAGCCGCCGGATGCGCTGGTTTTGATCAGTGGGCACGCTTGCGAGCTCGGCGAAGTGGTTTCCCGTTTCTACAATTTGGGATTGTCGTTCAGCCGCGCGCTGTTTCTGCGCAAAGAATTGCTCAAATCGATGCGCCGGCTCGGCGCAAAATATGGCCTCGAGGTGCAGACCGGCGCCGAGCTATGCACCGCCAAGTCTTTGACCAACAAGTTCTTCGACAATCCGGAGATCAATGCGCTGCTCAATGAATGCTTGCAAGCAAGCGATGGCAAAGCGCTGGAAGCGTCCTACAACGGCTATTTGCAAAGAATCATCCGCGAAAAGATTCGGCACTTCAAATCGCCGGCCGCGAGCTTGGCAAGCCGGCCGCAAGGTGTGCCGGACTCGACGCAAATTCGCCAACGTATTGAAGAGATCAAGCACATGCTTCCCGGCAGCGTGCAGACATTGGCGCTCAAACGTGGCGGCAAAATCGTCAACGTGCATTTTGTGGCGGTCGGCTTCGGCGCCACGGTGCCATTTTATCGTCATTTCAACATGTCGGAGGAAATGCGTGAGGCTTTTAACAAAATAGGCTTTGACGCGCCGAATAGCTTCTACGGTGATGACACCTATCCGTCGGGCCGGCTAATGAATCGTCGCGTCGAGGTCAATTTGATTTGGTGAGACATTCAAGTCCGTTTCGCCATCAACCACTGAAACTCTTCGACGCTGCCGACGCGAACGGCGCAGCCGTGCGGGCAGTTTTGCACGCAG
>JBOHQZ010001712.1:0-1077 GCA_050732275.1 bacterium | reverse complement strand
CCGCAAATAAGCGACAAACAGCACCAGGGTTCCGGGCAAAATTTCGCCGCCCAGCGCATAGCGGCCGCCAAAATAAAGCACACCGGCGGTGCTGAGGGTGATCAGAAAATCAGCGACGCGATTGTAAGTTTTTTCCAGCCGCAGCGCGCGCAGTTGCGCTTCAAGGCTTTCCCGGTTTTCGGCGCGAAAACGTGCCTGCTCGGATTTTTCGCGTCCATAAGCCTGAACCACGGCCATCAACGTGACATTTTCCGCGATGATGGAGGCCACTTCGCTTTCTTGCTCTCTTTTAATCATGGCAGCTTTTTTCAGGCCGCGCCCAAAATGCCTGGTAAAAAGATAAAACACCGGCGCAATGCTGATGGCGATGAGAGCCAGGCGCCAATCCAACGCCAGCATCAAAACCGCGTAAGCGCCGAACAAGAAAAAACGGTGCAGAAAATCCTGCGGAAAATTGATGAGAATCTCCTTCATCTTCTGCACGTCCGCGGTCAACAAATAAACGAGATTGCCGGAGCGCGCGGAGTCGTGAAAAGACAGGGACAGTCTTTGCAGGTGCGCAAAAACCCGCCCGCGGATGTCCGCATTGATCCGGTCGCCGGTGCTCGAAACCCAAAACTTGTTGATGTATGAAAAGAACGCTTCCAAAAACGCGGCGAGAACGATGGCGCACGCCAGCAAGAGCAAAAGCAGCTCGGGGCGGTGGCCTAAACCCGGATTCAGAAAAGCAAAAGTTTTCGGCAGTGGTTGCGCGAGAATAACGTGATCCAAAATGAGCTTGAGCGGCCACGGCGCGAGCACGGTAGCGCCGATGGCGGCAAACAAGCTCAAATACGCCACGGCCAAAGTTCTCCAATATTTTTTGTAGTGCCGGCCAAAAACCTTGTAGATTTTCCACAAGCCGCGGGGATCGACACTGGCCTTCTCCTGATTTTTGCCCATTCGGCGTAATTTGGACAGATCGTCGACGAATTTCATCCTTGGCATCCTCGCAACAGTTTAGTCAGTCAAAGTCTGATTGGTGACAGGTAAGATTTTCAAGTGGTAGCCGCATTTAACGAGCGATTCAGGAAATCC
>JBOHQZ010001711.1:0-1078 GCA_050732275.1 bacterium | reverse complement strand
CAATATAACAAAAAAGCGAATACATGAAGCCTTTTGGCATATTATTCGTCTGCATTGGGTTTGTCGCTGCCGCATGCGAATTCGTTCCGTCATACGCCCAGACCGGCGCGACGGATCGCGCGGCGGAAATCAAACGCGCGCTGCAACAGGCGGAGTTTCAAATCGCTGCGAGTCTCGCGGACAGCGCGATCGCGAATTTCCGCGAATATACACCGTCGCAATTAGCCGATATTCATGCGTTGCGCGCACTGATTTTTTTTGAGCAGGGCAGCAGTGCGCGCGGAGAAGAACACTTGGTGTTGGCGCTTCAGCTCAATCCAGATCTCCAGCTCGATCCGATCTTTTTTTCGCCGCAAATTCGGGGGCGTCTTGAAGCGCTTCGCCCACAGGGCGCTACCCTCGGCAATATCACTGCGCCAGCGGTGCGTTATATTGTAGTGCCCGATCTTCGCCTCGAAGCCGCGTGGCGGTCGCTGCTTTTACCGGGTTGGGGCCAGCGTTTCAAAGGGCAAAAAACGAAAGGGCGGTTGTTCACGATTTCTGCAGTCGCGCTGGCCGGCGCAACGCTTGCCAGCCACATTTTGCGCGAACGCGCCGAGACCAAATATTTGCAGGCGGCGGAAGAAGTAGATATCAAATCGCGCTACGCTACGCTCAACCGTTATCATCTGCTGCGCAACAACCTGGCGCTGGCGCTCGGGGTCGTCTGGAGCGCCGCGGTGTTGGAGGCGCTGATCGTCCGTGTCGAGCCTAAAGCAACGCGTGTTGGGATCATCCCCTCATTGGAAAAAAACTCACCTCCGGTTTTTCTCGCCTTGCAGATTTCCTTATGAACGGCTGAACTTTTTTGTCATTGCTTTGACAAAAAATTCAAAACCTCACGCCCCCGGATACCCTCCTCCCGCTTCCGACACAGCGCCACGTTCTTTCGAAATTTTCTTTTCATACCGGCTCGCCTTCAACGCCGCAATCGGATCCGGATGCAAACCCATTTCCTCGCGCACTTGGGCAAGCAAAGGCCGCAAGTCGGTTTCATAAGCCGCCGTCAACTCGCGGTGCGCGCCGAGAACATCGCCGG
>JBOHQZ010001710.1:0-1078 GCA_050732275.1 bacterium | reverse complement strand
CATAGACATAGGGAAAAGTTTCATACTTGCCCTTTTCCAAATAAATGATCACCGTCACGACCGGCCGATTTAAAGTTTCTTCGAGTAAAGCCGCCTTGGTGTTGAAATTCGGCAGCTCGCTTGTTTTGGGCTCCAGCATGGCTTCGACATGAATCACAGCGCCCTTGCCTTGATCAGCAACCAACCAGACCTTGTCCGCACGCCGCTCAGGAATGTTGATCTGCGGATCTTCGACTCCTTGTAAAACCACATTTCGGTCTCGGCCAAAGAGCAGATCGAGGCACGATTCAGGATGTTGCCCGAAAAACACTTTGACTGCACGATCAATCTCGAACATCATTTTCCTCCCTCCTCAAGGCGCATCAGCCGGAAAACTCTCCCGCCAGAATCGCCGGCAGATTCTCCACGAATTTCGACCGCGGCAAAACCGTGCAGCCAACTTCGCGTGCGGCGTTAGCCGTGGCGACCTCCACGTGTGAAAGAAAGCCGAGCAACCCCGCCACTTGCGGGGCTTGCGCCAGCCCCGGCAAAATTTCCAACGGCCGCAACGAGCGATCACTCAAATCAACGATGACCATCGCACCGCCCTGAGTTTTCGGCAAAAGTGTTTGCAATTCATCGAAACTGCGAGCAAAGTGCACCGTCACAGCCGCCGCTTCGGCCACTGCGCGAATTTTGCTGCGAAAGAAAAGATCGGCGACTAAAATGTAAATCGGTTTTGCTGCCATTTCATTCATACCGTTTTGAGGCCGACATCTTTGATCGTCGCAACGATTTGCTCGTGCAAGCGCCCGTGGCTCGCCAACAAACCGTGCGGATGCCCGACATGCACGCTTTTGTAGTCAAGGGCTTCGCCGCGCAAATCCGTCATCGTCCCGCCGGCTGCGGTGAGAATCGCTGCCGGCGCGCCGCTATCCCATAAGTTTACTTTGCTACTCGGGTGAATGTATATTTCACACGCGCCCGTGGCAATCGCGCCGCATTTAAGCCCGACCGAGCCGGAGCGCAAGATTTCGTTTATACCTAAACGTTTCCGAATTTGATCGACGCGCTCGTCAAAATGCGAGCGGCTGGCAAT
>JBOHQZ010001709.1:0-1078 GCA_050732275.1 bacterium | reverse complement strand
TCAGCCGTTGCGGCGCGGGTGGGCTGTTCACTGGCATTGGCTGAAAGTTGTCAGGTCAGCATTCCTCTCTCCATCGATGTCGCCGGCACTTTCCCGACCGAATTGCTCGGCAGCTTTTCCGGCAAATTCAATTGGAATCCCAAGAAGCTGAAGTTTATTCGCCACTCGGGGCTTGTCGCTGGTTTTCTCGGCTTGGTCAATGCCGCCAATGCCGCAAAGGGCGAAATCATCTTTAACGGCACCAATGTTGATGGCGCCGGCGGCGAGGTGGAATTTCTCAAAGCCGATTTTCAAGTGGTGGGCGCCGTCACTGACACCGGTTCCATCAACATGGCCTTTTCCGCCATGTCGGCGGCCAAAACTTTTAACAATTTGCTGCCTTTGCTCGCCGTCGAGAATTGCCATTACACGATTCGCGCCTCGGGCCTTCTCGGCGATGTCAACGGTGATGGCTTGGTCAACTCCACCGATGCCAATATCGTTCTTGCCTTCAATATTGGGTTCGCTCTTGAGCCACCCGATTTGGAGCGCATCTTTGCCGAGGTGGGCGATGTCAATCGGGATAAAATCACCAACTCAACCGATGCGTTGCTCATTCTCTCATTTGACCACGGTATTGCGACGCCATATCCAATCGGAAAGGGGGTGTGCCAGTAGGGGAAAGTAGCGCAGGCAGCCTACGGCCATAAGCCTTGCCTGTGAAAAACGCTGTAAAATAAAGAGCGCCAAAACACAAATTCAACCCCCAAAAACTTATGGCGGAGGTTTATCATGAAACATGTTTTGAAAACGGCAGGGCTCTGCTTGGTGATGAGCGTTTTGTTTTCCGTCACTGCCTTCGGGCAAGGCGCCTCAGTTACGGCGAAGGTGGCTTGCGTGGCCACGCTGCCGGAAAGTTGTACGGTCACCATAACGCTGAGCGTGGTGATTAATCCCACGCTCAACGAAAGCTTGGGCAGCTTTACCGGCAGGCTGAACTGGGAGCCAACGAACTTGCGGTTTGTCCGTCACGCCGGCTTGCCGGCCGGCTTTATTGGTTTTGTCAATACCACCAGAGCGGCCAACGGCGAGATCGCCT
>JBOHQZ010001708.1:0-1079 GCA_050732275.1 bacterium | reverse complement strand
CAAGAGATCTGCTTTTGATAAGCGACCAAAAAGCTTTCGACACTCTCGCGCATCGGCGCGGCCGGAATGCCGTCGCTGACGATCAAATAAAGAATCGAGGCAAAAAACTCAGCGACGTCATAAAGCGGATCGCCGCGCGAAATCGAATCAAAATCCACCAAGGCCAGCTCTTGTTCGCGGCACAAAAGCTGCGCAACTTTAAACGAGCCGTGAATCGTCGCGCGCGTCGAATGATCGGCGACTTCGGGCGCCAAATCCGCCAAAGTTTTTGCCGCCGTTGTCAAAACTGCTTGCTTCTCCGGCAGGAATTGCGCAATGTCGTTCGCATCGCCATAAGCGTTTTCAATCGCCTTCGCTGGTGCGGGGCCGTCGGCGAGAGGGAACTGCGGAATTTCAATTTGATGCAAAGCCGCCAACATCGCCGCGATCTTGGGCATGAAACCGGAGTGCGGAAGATTAATCCAGCCGCGCTCGCGCATGGCGGAGCCGAACTTTCTTCCTTCCCAAGCATGTTGCCAAAGCGTGTTCGAGCCGTCGAGGTTGGCAATCGGCGCCGGAATATTCAGACTGCCGTTGTTGCACGCCGGACTCGCGCAGACGGCGCGCAGCACGTCGTAAACGTAGCGGCTGTTCGCGCTGTTATAAGTTTTGCTATAAAACACGATCTGCCGTTGATTGTTTGCAGCGTGTGCAACAACGAGATCGTAGCGCAACACACAACGCCGCGTCGGCATATATTTGATTTTGTGGCAAGTCACCTCCCGGCACGTCCAAGCGCTCGACAATCCGAAATTGGGCAATCGTTCTTCAATCTGCCGCTTGACAAACTCCGGCTCCAAAAGCTGGCCGAGATAAGGCATCTTGACATCGTAAGGAAAAGCGTGCAACACCATATTCATTTCCTGCCAAGCGCTGACAGGCTTCCAAAAATCGCAGCCCGGCCATTGCAGCGGCTGGCCGTTCGACGCCGGCTGGTGATTTTCACCGTTTGCCTGCATCTTGGCGAAAATCCATTGATCATACGGCCGGCGGTCACGATCGTGCCCGGATAAGCGGTAAGTGATATTGCACTCTTTGCC
>JBOHQZ010001707.1:0-1079 GCA_050732275.1 bacterium | reverse complement strand
CGGTCGCAGATTCAAGTGCTGAAACAAAAAGTTTTGTACTTGAAGTAAAAGCTGGAAGCTTCCGAATATATTGGAAAGTTACTGACGACCGGGAGAAATATGACCGCGAAACTTTTTCCGTACCAATGTTTTATTGCAGCCATTTTTTTATCCATCCTGCCGGAATTCGGGCTTGACCATTCCATTCGATTGCACAAAACGGCCGGCGCTGTTACCATGCCGAAAGTGCGCGGGCCCGCCGGTTTTGCCGACACCACCGGCCCCAAAATTTCCGCCATCACGATCAGCAAATTGACGAGCTTTTCCGCCACGATCTCGTGGCGCACCGACGAAAAGGCCGATTCGGAAGTGGAATACGGCTTCACCACACGTTACGGCCTGCTCTCGCGCTACGATACGAGCCTGGTGGTGGCACATTCCATCACGCTCAACAATCTGCGCCCCGACTCGACTTATCACTTTCGCGTGCTCTCCCGCGATGCCGCAGGCAACCTCGCCATGAGCAAAGATTCGTCTTTCGTCACGCCGCTGCGGGCGGCGCCGCTGCACACGCCTTTTGAAGTGCGGCTCACCGCCACACGCCTTTATCATCTCCCGTTTGTGGAAGCGCAAGTCACCGGCATTTTTACTTCGCCCACCGGCAAGGAGCTGCGCCTGGCCGGCTTTTGGGACGGTGGACAAATTTGGCGACTGCGATTCACGCCAAACGAGGCCGGGATTTGGAAATATCGCACTGAGAGCAGTGATGAAGACTTGATCACTTCGGGCCGATTCAACGCCATACCGCCGGCGCGCCGCGGTTTCGTGCGCGTCAGCAAAACGCGGCCGTATCAATTCGAGCATGGCGACGGCACGCCGTTTCTGCTCATGGGCGACACGATTTGGGACGGCATGAGCGCGGGCGTCGGTTTCGAGGCGCGCTTCAAACCGTACATCAATCTCCGCCGCGCGCAATTTTTCAATGCCTATCACACCATCGTCATCAACAACCGCTACGATTATCAGGCCAACGAGGGCGGCGCGCCGTATGCGATGTTCGATCCGGACACGCGCGATTATAATCGCTTGAATCCCGAATA
>JBOHQZ010001706.1:0-1082 GCA_050732275.1 bacterium | reverse complement strand
CGATTAGCGTTAATTCGCGGTTGACAGATTTGGTTGCGGCGAGTTGCCGCGTTACGAAATTTCGATTTTAAATTGTGATCGCAAAACTTTTATATCCGTTGGCCGCTTTTATCCGTTGGTAAATTTTTTGCGTATTTACTTTCATAAAATTTTCACTTTGAATGATTTGAAACTTTACTGCCGTTACCTCGGCGTGTCCGTGCGCAGCCAGATGGAATATCGCGCCTCGTTTCTCATGAATGCTTTGGGGCAATTTCTCATGACCGGTATCGAATTTCTGGGTTTGTGGGCGCTCTTCGATCGCTTTGGCAACGTGCGAGGCTGGCGACTGCCGGAGGTGGCCTTGCTTTACGGCATGGTCAATGTTGCCTTCTCCATTAGCGATGCGGCAGCGCGCGGCTTCGACGCGTTTGGCCAAATGGTCAAGAGTGGCGACTTCGATCGTCTCTTGTTGCGGCCACGGAGCACGGTTTTGCAATTAGCCGGGCAGGAGCTGACGCTGCGGCGGGTCGGACGATTCATGCAAGGACTGATCATTCTCATTTGGGCGGCCGCCGAGGCCGGAATCAACTGGTCGCCGGCAAAAATTTTTCTCACCCTCGCTGCGATTTTCGGAGGGAGTTGCCTTTTTTTCGGATTGGTTGTTGTGCAAGCCACGTTAGCGTTTTGGACGACCGAAACTCTGGAAATCATGAACACGGTAACTTATGGCGGCGTGGAAACAGCGCAATACCCACTTGCCATTTATCGTCCATGGTTTCGCAAGTTCTTCATCTTTATTATTCCCCTGGCTGGTGTCAATTACTTTCCGGCGCTGGCGATTTTGGAGCGTGCCGATCCTTTGGGCACGCCGGCGCTCTGGCAATGGCTCTCACCAGCCACTGGCATCTTCTTTCTCATCATCGCCCTGCAAATTTGGCAACTCGGCGTTCGCCATTATCGTTCAACTGGAAGCTGAGCGAGAAAGCCGATTGTCGTCTTCCCGACAATCGGCTTTTCCAAAGCAATTCAAATACTCAACCGGCGTCGATTAGTTCAGCGTTGCCGGCGCCGTGATCGTCAGCTTGTCTCCTTTCACTTCG
>JBOHQZ010001705.1:0-1082 GCA_050732275.1 bacterium | reverse complement strand
GCATTGGTGTTGCTCGTGCTGCTCTTTCCGAAGATCGGGTTGCGGATGGTCAAAGGATTGCTGGAATTGCTGCCCTTGCGTCGCGACAAATTTCTTGCGTTGCGCGATCGCATGCTGAACAAACTGACCGTAGGAACGCAGCGTTTTGGCGATGGCTTCAAGAAAATCTTGCAGCAGAAAAAAATAGCGCTCGTTGTCACCGTTGTCGTGACCTTAGTGCTGTTTTTTAACAAATACATAATGGGCTACGTGATCGCCCGGGCTTTGGGGCAATCGGTGCCGTTCGGAATTTTTATCGGCTTGCAGATTATCCAATTATTTCTCCTCTATTTCGCGCCGACGCCTGGAGGTGCAGGCGTCGCGGAACTCTCGTCCGTTTGGCTCATGGGCAAGCTCATGCCGGAATCGCTGCTGTTGGTTTACGCCGTGCTTTGGCGCTTTGCCACGACCATGTTGGGCGCTATTATTGGTGGCGTAATTCTAATTCTTGACATGCTGCGGTGGGCACGAAAGGATGCGACTATTCCCAATACGGCGCAAGTGCCGGGTTTGGCGCCGGTGGCGGAAGAAGCGCAGAAAGAGCAAATTTACTTCAAGGCATAACTATACTCGTTCAGGGTTAATTTGCAACTACGGTAAAGCCAAAGCAAAAGGTCTCCCGCCGATGAGCACCGAATACACCGAGATTCGCCGAAAAAAATTTATTCGGCGACACTCGGTGACTTCGGTGAAGTTCGGCGGGTAATTTGTCTCCGTTTGGTTGCGACTGGCGTTGGGGGACGCTGGAAAAACAACCTTAATAGGCTCCGCTCGCCAGCAACTCCGGCAGCACATTGAGCTGCTGCTCACTCACCATGACGCGATCCTTGCCTTGACGTTTTGCCATGTACAACGCCTTGTCGGCGCGATGCAAAATGCCATCGAGATCTTTATCGTCCAAGCTGACGGTGGCCATACCGATGCTCACGGTTACCTGAACACACAGATCGTCGGTGCGCAGCCGCAGTAGCCGGATGTTGTGAATGAGATTGTGGGCCGCAGCCAGCGCCCCATCGATGCCGGTTTCGGGCATGACGATGACA
>JBOHQZ010001704.1:0-1086 GCA_050732275.1 bacterium | reverse complement strand
CAGTCCGGATCCGAATCTGCTCACACGCATTCCTGAATTGCCTCGGCGCTCGGAGGAGATGAGCAGCGCGCAAATTCTGACGGCGAGAGAAAAGCATATCGGCAGGAATCTGAGCCTCTCATACAAAAAGCCGCTCAAGATCGTGCGCGGCTTCATGCAATATTTGTACGACGAAGACGGCCGCCGGTATCTTGACGCCGTCAACAACGTGCCGCACGTTGGGCATTGCCATCCGCGCGTGGTGAAAGCGGGGCAGGAGCAGATGGCCGTGCTCAACACCAACACGCGCTATTTGCACGAGAACTTGGGGCGCTACGCCGAGCGTTTGTGCGCCACGCTGCCGGAGTCATTGCGCATGTGCTATTTCGTCTGCTCGGGCAGTGAAGCGAACGAACTGGCGCTTCGCCTCGCGCGTGCGCACACCAAACGCAAAGACACTATCGTCGTTGATGTTGGATATCACGGCAACACCACGAGCCTCATCGAAATCAGCTCGTACAAATTTGACGGCCCGGGCGGCACGGGCCCACCGCCGCACGTTCACAAAGTGCCGATGCCGGATGTTTACCGTGGCGTATATAAAAGGAACGATCCCCAAGCGGGCGAGAAATACGCGCAGCACGTTGCCGAAGCCATCGCACAAATACAACAGCGTGGCAACAACGTCGGCGTATTCATTTGTGAATCAATTTTGAGTTGTGGCGGTCAAATTGTGCTGCCGGAAAATTATCTCAAGGCAGCATATCGCCACGTGCGGAATGCCGGCGGCGTGTGCATTGCGGACGAAGTTCAAACCGGCTTCGGCCGCGTTGGCACACACTTCTGGGCGTTCGAGACGCAGGGAGTGGTGCCGGACATCGTGACGCTGGGCAAGCCCATCGGCAATGGCCATCCGCTCGGCGCGGTGGTGACGACGCCGGAGATCGCGGCTTCATTCGCGAACGGTATGGAATATTTCAACACCTACGGTGGCAATCCGGTTTCCTGCGCCATTGGCATGGCGGTGCTCGACGTGATTCGTGACGAGCAGTTACAAGCCAATGCGCTAAAAGCCGGCACTCATCTCATGAACGGCTTGCGGCAATT
>JBOHQZ010001703.1:0-1086 GCA_050732275.1 bacterium | reverse complement strand
CAAATCTGTGTAAAAACAAAAAATTTATCCGCTTAATCAGCTCAATCCGCTTACTATTTTTTGTATGCGGATAAAGCGGATTGAGCTGATTAAACCTGTTTGGTTGCGGCTCGTCCGCGTTGTGAGAAGTCAAATGAAATACCATTCCACTCTTTTGCGCTGTCTTTTCATATTGCTGTACGCAAGTTCGGTGTCATCGCAAAGTTTACCACAAATTGACCAAGCGCAATCCAAAGACGAACTGCACGTGCTTTGGCGGTTTGACACCGGTGGCTGAGTGTTTTCCACGCCCGCGGTCGCGGAAGATTTGCTCTACATCGGATCCTGCTCCGGCATTTTCTATGCGCTCGACAAAAACACCGGCAGTGTGAAGTGGAACTACGACATCACCAGAGATGGGCGCCAAACCAGCTTTCACGGTGATATGCTTATCACTGAAGAACTGGTCATTATCGGCACCGACGGCAGAAGCCTGGAGGGCGGTATCGGCCACCTCTATGCTTTTGAACGAAAGACCGGCAAAGTCCGTTGGAAATATTTCGCCGGCCGCGGCGTCACTACCGATGTGCTCCGCCTCGGCGACAAGATTTTTGCCGTCACTCAAAATGACGAGCTGATCTGCCTGAACGTTCAGAACGGTCAGCGTGATTGGGCTTTTGCGAGCACGTTTGCCGGCAATCAGCCTGACCTCGGCCATTCGCCTGCTCTCGCCGGCGATCAAATATTTTTTGGCGGACGCGACGGCGTCATTTATGCGCTCGCGGCGAATACGGGAAAACTCCTATGGAAGAGAAAATTAGACGGCGCCCTCTCCGCCTCATTAAGAACATTTGAAAATCATATCTATGCCGGAGTCGCCGGCGGCCGCATTTATGCGCTGAATATCGAAACCGGCGGTATTGACAGCGATTTTAATGTGGAAAATACACCCGTCGGAAAATTCACTCCAGCACGAAATATGCTTTTCATTTTTCTCAATCGCAGCGGAGTCCCTGGCGCCGCCGATGATTTGATTTGTTTAGAGCCTTCCACGCAAAAAGTGCGCTGGCAGCAATCGGCGAATCCGGCAAGCCAAGCCATCAAGCC
>JBOHQZ010001702.1:0-1088 GCA_050732275.1 bacterium | reverse complement strand
TAATCAGGCTTGTTTTCCGGCGTTGTCTGCAAATACTCACTCATGTTCTGTTTTCCAATTTTTCTGCTTTTATCAAATTTAATATAATAAGTGGAAAAGATCAAGGTTCATCTTCTTTTACCACCCTTGTCTCTCCTGGTTGTAAAATCCAAACGTGTGCAGCGTCAATGCCAAGCGAATCCACCGCAGCGCGCAGTAATCGCGGCGGCTCGTTCATCGGCTCGTCGGCAAGATCGAACGTGCCCCAATGAATCGCCAGCATCTTCTCGGCGCGCAAATCGAGAAACGCCTGCGCGCTCTGCGCTGGTTCGACGTGAACGGGAGACATAAACCACCGCGGCAGATAGGCGCCGATGGGCAAGATGGCCAAATCAAACGGTCCGAGCTTCTCGCCAATTTTTTTGAAGCCGGGGAAGTAGCCACTATCGCCGCCAAAGTAAAAGCGGCGCTCCTTACCAATCACCGTCCAACTGCACCACAAAGTTTGGTTGCGGTCGTGCAAGCCGCGACCGGAAAAATGCTGCGTCGGCGTGCAATGAAATTGCAGCCCGTCAAACTCCGCGGATTGCCACCAATCAAGCTCCGTAATTCTTTCGTTCGCAATGCCGAGATTGCGCAGCAAGTTCCCCACAAACAAAGGCACGAAATAACGCGGCTGATTGCCGAGACGCTTGATCGTCGGCTTGTCGAGATGATCGTAATGGTTGTGCGAGATGAGCACGAAATCGATGGCCGGCAGATTCTCAAAACTCGGCGAGGGCGGCACGGCTCGCGACGGCCCAGCCCACGAGACCGGCGAGCAGCGCGCCGAGAATATCGGATCGGTGAGAATGTTGCGCCCTTCGAATTGAATCAACGTCGTCGCGTGGCCAATCCAGGTCACGGTGAATTGCTCGTCATTAGCGTGGAGATATTGGCCATCGTTTTCCGTGATCCGAAAATCATAGTGCAGTGGCTTCTTTGGCGCTTTGCTGCGGAGGCGATCCCACTGCCACCTCAGCAGGTCACCGAAACCGCGATTTTCAAAAGTCGGCCAAGGGTTGCGAAAAGCGTTTTCGGCGTGATGGGCCGGGCGGCCTGATTTATTA
>JBOHQZ010001701.1:0-1091 GCA_050732275.1 bacterium | reverse complement strand
GACAAAAAAACGATCCCATTAGCGTCGATAACGGCTTTTTAGCCGCCCGACTTTTTCCCGATAAAATTCTTGAAAATCTCGGCGGGAATTTCGGCAAAGATAAATCTGCAAGCCATTTTCACGGAAATACTTGTTGTTGACCTGGCCGGCCAGCGTGACATCGGCAAAGTAGTATTGAATGTCTTCGCCCAACTCGTCATTCACGTAGATCAAGGTCGAGTTACCGACGCTGTCTGGCGCCCACAGGACAAAGGTTTCATTGAAGCACACCGGCTCCGGCAAACCGTGTGATTTGCCGTAATATCTAATCGCGCCCGCTTGCCCGTAATTTTCCGCGTAGATGACGCAAGCGGCTTGATCTGCCGTCGGCAAGCTCTGGTAAGCTGCGATTACGCGTTCCGCCAACTCTCGCCAGCCGGTCATGTCGGCATAATCCTGCGGCAAGTGATGGACGCGGCCGTCTTCCCACACGAGGGCGCCTTCCAGACCGAATTTTTTAGAGGCTTCCGCATAAGCCGCCATTTTATCGAAAGACAATACGGGAATGCTGTACGGCAGCACCGGCAGGAAAATGAGCAGCATGATGGCGAGTATCACCGGCTTCATCAAACGCCGTCTTTCGGCAAACCAAATTTCTATTGCAACGCCGCCGGCGGCAAATAAAATTGGGTATACACCCAAAGTGTAATAAGCTTTGCCGCTCAGCATCAACAAGATGAAAATAGTAAATAAAAAAGTCAAGCCCAGGACGCGAAATTTTCTGCCGGCCTGGTTAAAGAGAATAAAGGCCAATCCGCACAACCAGACAATCACCGCATGAAGGTTCATGATGAATTGCAACAGAATAAAATCTGTAACACGGACATTCACCAACTGGGTTCGTCGCAGTTCTTCCATGTGGCCGATGACCGGCCAGTTGTGTGTGTGCTGCCAGATTAGGTTGGGCAGGATGATGAGAAATCCTAGCAGCAAGCCAATACCGAAATATTTCGAGCGAATCATATTTCGCTCCGGCGTGAGCAGCAAGGCGAGCAAGAACGCCAGTACGAAAAAAACGATGGCGTATTTGTTCAAGAACGCCAGTCCCCAAA
>JBOHQZ010001700.1:0-1092 GCA_050732275.1 bacterium | reverse complement strand
GCCCAATATTGTACCTTCTTTGGTGACAACCGTTCGTCCCGCCAACTTCGCCAGGCCGAAGTCCATAATCTTCGCCTGGCCTTTAGTTGTAATCATCACGTTGGCCGGCTTGATGTCGCGATGGGTAATGACTTTCTCATGCGCGGCTTGCAAGCCTTCGGCAATCTGGATGGCGAGGTCGATGACATTTGCCACTTGCCCCGCTTTTCCTTCAGTACTTTTTAAAGGAAGAGCGGGGCCACTTGCTATTTTCTCTTTCAAGCTTTGCCCTTCAACAAATTCCATCGCGATGAAAGCTTGCCCATCGACCTCGTCGATTTCATAAATCGTGCAAATGTTCGGATGATTCAACGCCGCCGCCGCTTGCGCCTCGTGAACGAAGCGGGTTTTCTCCACCTCACTCGCCATGATGGACGACGGCAGAAACTTCAGCGCGACGATGCGCTTGAGCTTGGTGTCCTCGGCTTTGTAGACGACGCCCATGCCGCCCTCGCCGAGCTTGGCGAGGATTTTGTAGTGGGATATGGTTTGGCCGATCATGATCTATCTCTTCAGTTTCTTCGATTTCGAGACGAGTGCGCCAATCCCGCTAGGGATGAAATGTTTATAGCACGGAATCAACCCAACAGTCAAAACTCCGGAGGAGTGAAATGTTGTTGCGGCTCGAAATCCAAAAATCAATCCTTCTTTTCAGGTTAAATACATGCCACTCCTACGGAGTTTTCGTGATTTATTTGACGTTCGTACTATAAACATTGCACTCCTATCGGAGTTAAATTCAACGCCGCCGCGGCTTGCGCCTCGTGAACAAAACGTGCTTTCTCCGCTTCGCTCGCTATGATGGACGACGGCAAAAACTTCAGCGCGACGATGCGCTTGAGCTTGGTGTCCTCGGCCTTGTAGACGACGCCCATGCCGCCTTCGCCGAGCTTGGCGAGGATTTTGTAGTGGGAGATGGTTTTGCCGATCATGATCTATCTCTTCGGTTTCTTCGATTTCGAGACGAGTGCGCCAATCCCGCTAGGGATGAAATGTTTATAGCACGGAATCAACCCAACAGTCAAAACTCCGGAGGAGTGAAATGTTGTTGCG
>JBOHQZ010001699.1:0-1096 GCA_050732275.1 bacterium | reverse complement strand
GTCTTCCAGCTCAGCACGCTATTCGAAGTGGCGCAAACGTTAGCGGCTTGCCGGGACAGCGAGAGTATTTATTCCGGCGTGTTGGCGATTCTTGCCGGCACGTTTGGCGTGGGTCGCGCGGCGGCATTTTCGCGCGACCGCGAGAACGGGCGCTGGCGTTGCCTCGTTTCCCGCAGCGAACATCCCGTCGAAAATATCAATGCGCAGCTTCAAGATGCGGGCGCCAACAATCTCGAGCAAATTCGACATCATATCCAAACCCTGTTTGAAATTCAAAATGAGAACTTTTGGGCGCCGGTGACGTTGGCCGTTCAAGAACAGCCGACAGGCGTTTTTTTTCTCGGTTCCAAACTTTCAGGTGAGCCCTATCGCGACGCCGATCGTGAGTTGTTGAACGCGGTGGGAAGTTACACCGCTAAGGCGTTGGAGAATCTTCAGCTTTACGAGGCGCTGCGCGAGGCGCAAGAAAAGCTGCGTTTGGAAAATTTGGCACTGCGTGAGGTCATCAAAAAGGATTTCGCGGCGACGGCCATTCTCGGGCAAAGTGTGGCGATTCAAAAAGTGCTCGGGCAAATGCGAAATTTTGCCAAGAGCGAGGCCAATGTGCTGATTTACGGCGAAACCGGCACCGGCAAAGAGCTGGTGGCGCGCGCTATTCACTTCAACTCCAAACGCGCGGACGGGCCGTTTCTCGGCATCAATTGTACGGCCATTCCGGAGAATCTCGTCGAAGCGGAATTTTTCGGCATCGAACCGGGCACGGCAACGGGCGTGAAAAAGCGCGTCGGCCTTTTCGAACAAGCCAATGGCGGCACGCTGTTCATTGACGAAGTTGGCGACATGCCGGCGAATATGCAGGCGAAATTACTGCGCGCGTTGCAAGAGCGCTCGTTGCGGCGCGTCGGCGGCGACCGCGAGATTATGGTGGACGTGCGGGTGATTGCGGCCACTAACAAATCCCTGCCGGCTGCAATTCGCGACGGCCGCTTTCGCGAGGATCTTTACTATCGATTAGCCGTATTGGAATTGCAAATTCCGCCACTGCGTGAACGTCGCGAGGATATCGCCTTGTTGGTCAATCATTTTTTGGAAATTT
>JBOHQZ010001698.1:0-1098 GCA_050732275.1 bacterium | reverse complement strand
TTCCAAAGCTTCGGTGATTTTTTCCAACGCGCAACGATTAATAGTAAATGGCGCGAGATTGATTTTCCCTTGCGCCAACAGATCAACCGCGCGGTGAAAAGTAAATGGCTTCAAAATCGAGCTCAATATCGACGCCCAGCGCGGGCAAGTTTTCGCAAAAATTCACTTGGCCGCGACGGCAATAATAGCAACTGCCGAAGGCAATATTGGGGTCGACTGCAACGTGATCGCCGGCGTGCAAATCGCGCACTTGATTTCCCGCTTCGATGGAAAGCTGCGCGTGATTGCTGGCAATAAGGTACGCCAGCATGCGGAGCTGGCCTGGAAGAAAAAAATTAGGCGAGAAAAAAACTTGCGCTTCGTGCCGGCGCCAATCATGTATGCCGGCAATGCCGGTGATCAAACCGGCCGACAATAAAATAAACCGCAATGGCATCGGATCAACTCCCAGAAAATCAGCGCGATTTGAAGACGCTACAACGAGAGATTGAATCCTTATACTGATCAGTGGGCCGATGCTCCTAGCCCAGATCCATATTCACCCTGCCATTTTTTCTTTTAGCCGCTTCGTGGCGGCACGGTGGATTGTCGCACGACCAATTCCACCGGCGTAAAAACTTTGCCGAGAAATTCTTTTTTGGTTTCAATCATTTCCACCAGCCGGCGCAATGCCACCGCACCGAGATCTTCTTTATCCACCCGTATCGTGGTGAGTTCCGGCTGCGTATGCGTGC
Source organism: bacterium (assembly GCA_050732275.1). Classification (GTDB taxonomy): domain Bacteria; phylum Zhuqueibacterota; class Zhuqueibacteria; order Zhuqueibacterales; family Zhuqueibacteraceae; genus Zhuqueibacter. Next base: position 364 of record JBOHQZ010001698.1, on the reverse strand, counting down.
CGGCTTCCACGTCATCAAAGCCAACCACTGACACCTCCGCCGGTATTTGGCGGCCGTGCTGTTTCAAGCATTGCATGGCGCCGATGGCCATGGCGTCGTTCGCCGCGAAGATAGCGGTAAAATCCACCCCGGTCGTGATGAGTTTTTCCGCCGCGTGATAGCCGTCATCAGCAGCCGTATAACTTTCTTCGCTTTCAATCAATTCATCTGCAATCGTCAACTGCGCCTCTTGCAAAGCTTGTTTGTATCCTTCGAGTCGCTTGGCAATGCTGGGATGGGTAATGTCGCCGCCGACGAAAGCGATGCGACGATGTCCGAGATCAATCAGATGACGAACGGCCAAAGCCGCACCGAAAAGATTGTC
>JBOHQZ010001697.1:0-1099 GCA_050732275.1 bacterium | reverse complement strand
CCGTATTGTTCAGCCAGGTAGCTGATGAAGCGCGTTCCATAAAGATAAGCATTCGCGCCGACCTGAAAATCGATGGCCGTTCCCTCGGATTCCAGCCCGACCACGTCGTAAATGTGGCTATCGTCGCGCACCTTGGTGCGAAAAACCATCTCGTCGTAACTGCCGAGCGCGCGCCCCAAACCGCCGGCCATCCACGTTTCGAGAAAAACCGCGCTGCCTTCGAGAAACCAGCGCGGTGAATATCGTCGCGGGTTGGTGAGATAGCTGTAAAGCATCGAAATCGGATGCGTGGCATTGGGCGCGACCTTGCCGAAAAAGATGGCTTGATAAAAATTGTCGGCACTCGCCGCCTTGTCCATCGTCACGATGTGGACGACCTCGTGGTTCATCATCCAGTTGATACGCTCGTTGCCCGGCAGTGTTTCATAGTCATAATTCAACGGCGCGATGCCGAGCACGAGAACATTTTTTGGCACCGTTTCCGCGCCGCCGTATCCATAGTCGCGCAAGTCCTGAACGAAAATGGAAATCTTTTCCGTCGGGGTGTAATCAAAAAGCTGGCGATGGAATTTTAAGGAATTTTCAAAACAGCGGGCGATATGCGGGACCAGGAATTCGTGCGTCTGGCTATAATAAATCATCCGCAAATTCGGCGTCTCGAACATGCGAAATTGCGCACAAAGCTCAGGAACGAAACATAGGAGCATTACCGGCAGTATCAGGCTCGTTTTCGTTTTGTTTTTCATGGGAATGGCAGTTTGCTTTAGAATAGCAAAAGGAGATGCCATGGCTTTGACCATGACATCTCCTCTTTACTTTTTGCCGGCTTTCGGCGGCGCAGCTCTTGCTAAAGCCGGCTCATGATAGATCGTCGGGTATTTCGTTTACTGAGCGACTTGAAGCTCGACATTTTTCAACGCGGCTTGAAACTCAGGGTTTCTCAAAGCCGCTTGCAATTCGGCGCTTTTCAGGGCGGCCTGCAACTCGGCATTTTGCAGCGCCGCTTGCAACTCCGAGCTTTTCAGCGCGGCCATCAACTCCGGGCTTTGCAGCGCGGCTTGCAATTCAGGACTTTTCAATGCGGCTTGCAGCTCCGGAC
>JBOHQZ010001696.1:0-1102 GCA_050732275.1 bacterium | reverse complement strand
CTGCCATACCGCAGCGGAGCCGATGCAGCAAGTGAATTGATCCTTGCATTCGAAGCTATGCTGCAAAGCGGGCTGAATACTTCATCACAGGCAGTCAAGCTCGAACAGGTGATGCAGCAATTTGCCGAGGGCATTCTTCAAATGCAGGCCGGTGATGCTGAGCAATTCCCGTATGGCGCGCATCTCGCGTATGAAAATTATTGGCACGGGTGGGGCAATTGCGCCATGCAAGCGCTGGCGCTGGCTGGCGCAAAATTCAACCAGCAGGAGCTGATCGAGTCGGCGATGGTGGAAGCGGATCGGTTCGTGCCTTTTTTGCAAGAGAATCAATTTGCCCGTGCCTTTAATATGTTTGAAGCGAGAGACGGCGCCAATCGCATCGAATATTTCCCGCAGTCCACTGCAGATATTCGTCCGTTGGTAACAGGCTTGCTCGAGCTTGCGCGCGTTACCGGCAACCGGCGCTATGCCCGCCGCGCCGGCGAAGTGGCGAGGTGGTTGCGCGGTGAGAATAAAGCACACGAAGCGGTTTATGATGCCAAAGCCGGTTTAGCCAAGGATTTTATTCAAGGCCACAACTATGTTGTGCCGACATTGACCGCTGCGGCAACTGTCGAGGCTTTAATGGTCATTCTTGAAATCGAAGCGAATGGCGACAGCCAGAAGGAATTTTATACAGACATTGAAAACGTGTTCGAGGGCAAACCATAAAATAGGGTAGGAAATATTCTTGAAAGGCAAAATAATTTGGGACAAAATAATTTAGTCTTCTTTCAAAAGATTAAGTGGGTAGCATTTATTTCGTTTTTGTTTTGTCGCTTGGCGATCGCCGGTGATAATGATTCATCTCGTACGAAAAATCTTTTCGATTCGCCTTCTGCTGTGCTGGCGTTGCAAACGAATAGTCTGCAACTCACGCCGAAAGGCAGCTTGCGGCTGCATGCCGCCATCGAATTTCGTCCGGATTGGCAGGCGCCCATCACGCGCTCTCGCGGCGATTTGTATCGTCTCGGCGTGCTCCGTTTTGATTGTGGAATTGCCCAAAATGTGAACCTTCAAATTCGCGGCGCGCTTAGGCAGGTTCTGCGATTTGATCGCGGCG
>JBOHQZ010001695.1:0-1102 GCA_050732275.1 bacterium | reverse complement strand
TTTCACCAATTTAATGGTGTCAAAATGATAGGCGGGAAAATAATCATCGAAAGGCCGCGGCGCGGTCTCAAAACCCCAGGTAAACGGATAGGTGATGTCGGTCAAATCCCACGGCTCGACGTAATACAATTCTTCCGGCTTGATCTCATGAAACGCCGGGAAATAGCGCGTGCCGTCTGCCATGTAATAATGCGGATTATCATCGTTAGGAAAAACGGTGTAGTTGCCGTTTTTCCAACGCATGATGTTTTCACCTTCACGAGGCTCGATCTTGTCGATAAAATTTTCAAAATTCGGGTCGCGACCGGGAAGATTGACGAGAATGCCGTCAAAATGATAACGCTGTTGCAACGCCAGCAAAGCTGCGGCGAAGCCTTCCGAAGTATACCAAATCTCCATCGGTTTGATCGGCGCGTGCAAAAAATAATGCCCGAGCGCGAGCTGGCACATGACCGGCACCCGGTCGGGCGCCTGCAAAGCCATGACTTGTTGCAGGCGTTGTTTGGGTGTCATGGAATAAGCTCTCTTTCTTTGAGGTTTGGGAGGCGCGATGGTTACAGAAAAGCAACACGCTCTCAATTTAAATGCGCCCGGCTCATGATGCAAGCGCTTTATTCTAAAAATTTTTACGCAACGCCAAATTTTTGAAGCTATAGCATTAAGGCGAAAGTGTCGAGGGAAAAATTTACAAACCTAAAAATTTTGCCTGCGACCGTGGGCCTACGGCTCTAAGCTTTTTACAAAGCTTTCATCACCAATATGAGGATTTTCTTGACGGCGGGTGAGACCCGATGCTTCATCTTTTTACAGGAGAAACGTTACTATGACAACGATGCCGAGTTGCCGGAGAGGATTGATTTGGCGGGTTCTCAGCATTGCCGGTGTTTTCAGCCTGCTTTGCCTGCCAGCGCGTAGCGCTGAGGCCGCGGCGGAGAAATCGGCGCCGGCCGACAGCCAGGCCACGGCAAGCAAACCAGCGGTTGCGGCTCCGGACGATACTACGTCTGATGGTTATAGCTTCGGTGAAATGTCGGTTGCCGGATTGTCGCTCAATGCACTCAACATTTACGGTTATTTCGCCACCCGGCTCGAGAAGAATTGG
>JBOHQZ010001694.1:0-1105 GCA_050732275.1 bacterium | reverse complement strand
CCGCTGCGGAATGCGCCCGGCGAGCCGGAATTTTGGATCAGCGGCTTGAATCCGATTTTGCACGGACGCGTTCGCGAAGATCACACGCCGGCCATGTATTACGATCTTAACACACTCGAAACCGCAGAAGAGAATCCGGCGCTCTTTCAAATCAGCCGCGATACTTATAAACGCGCGTATCCCAATGGCATGAATGACAGCACGCGCATCACCGTGCTTTCCGGCGCCGCGGTGCTGGCAGCCAAGATGGGCCGCGCTGAAGATGTGCGTCACGCCATCATCAATCAGATTCAATGCAAATGGCCCGAAGGCGACTTCGTCGATTTTGACGGCACCGGCCGCGCCGGCGTTCTGGCCAATCGCATGACACTGCGCGAAGGCGTGAATGGCATCGACGCGCAACGGCTTGGCAATGCCGCTTATGCTTTGCACGAGTCTCTCTTTCAAAGCGTTCCCTCCGCGCCCGGCAAAGCGGCGGTGATTCATCTGTTTCTATCGTGGCCGAAAGATTGGGACGCCGCTTTTACGTTGCTCGCGCGCGGCGGTTTTCTCGTCACCTCGTCATTGCAAAAAGGCGCCATCGAATTTGTTGAGATCGCCTCGCCGCTTGGCGGCGAGTGCCGGCTGCGCAATCCCTGGCCGAATCGCGAAGTCGCGTTGTATCGCAACGGCAAGGAGGAGCAGAATATCAAAGGCTCGCTGCTGCTATTCAAAACCGGTGTGGGTGATAAAATTCTCTTAGCGCCCACAGGCGTTTCGCCGTCGCAATTTAAACGCACGGTATTGGCCGAATGAAACAACAACGAATAACGGCTTGTAGTCCAATGCCACTAACTTTTTAAGAGGGTAATGACAGAAAAATGTAGGGCAGAAAAATTTTTACGATTTTTCGGTGCTCCACAATGAGCATTCTTCCGATAAAGACCATGCCTCGTATTTCTGTCATTGCTTTTGTTGAAGTCAACTTAGTTTTGTTTTTAACTACATACGCATTTGAAAAACACTGTTCATTATATAGAGAAAAATGAGGATCATTGCATGCAAAAAATTTCCGCCGCACGAAATGGCCGGCCTTGTTATCCACATGTGTGGCTCGGTATCATCT
>JBOHQZ010001693.1:0-1107 GCA_050732275.1 bacterium | reverse complement strand
TCGGCGCCGGCACGGTGTTGAGCGCAGACCAAGCCGAGCGCGCCGTTCATGCCGGCGCGAAATTCATCGTCTCGCCCGGATTTTCTTCCGCCGTCGTGAATTTTTGTCAAGCGCGCAATCTGCCGATTTTTCCAGGGGTTTGCACGCCGACCGATATCATGGCGGCGCTCGAAGCCGAGCTGACGATGCTGAAATTTTTTCCGGCCGATGCGTTTGGCGGATTAAAAACGTTGAAAGCGTTGAGCGCGCCGTTTCCCCAGGCCGAGTTCATTCCCACCGGCGGCATCAGCGCCGCAAATCTCGCCGAGTATCTCGGCTTCAAAAAAGTCATGGCCTGCGGCGGCAGTTGGATGGTAAAAAGCGAGCTGATTAACGAGGGCAAATTTGACGAGATCAAACGCTTGACCGAGGAAGCCGTGGCGCTCAAGCGCACCGCGCGGCCGGAGTGAAAGGTTTTGCAAAATTTTCGAAATGGTTGAATCGCCTCACATACGCCTTGTCCACCACACCAAAACTCGATCTTGACATTGGGAGCAAGAATTTGTAAAATGTATTTTCAATTTACTATCATGTCGACTACAACCGCGGAGAACTGCACCTATGATGAATCGCCATGCTCAACTTCACCAGCCGTTTTATTGGAAGAAGCCAATAATTTTGGCCATTATTGTTTTGGCCGGCATCCTTTTTTCAGATTTCGATTGGACGCTCGTTGTTGCAGAAGAAAATTCGCAAAATAGCCGTGCTGTAAGCCCAGCATTCGGTGAAACCCCAGCATCTGCCGGCGCGCTTGCGCAGGAGAGCCGGAAGAAAAAAAAGAAGAAGAAAGAAGAAGATGATGACGATGATCATGACGGCGCGAAAGTCATCAGCGTTCGTCCGGCGCCGCCATTTTCGCTGCCGCCGGTTGCGGCCGGAAAGCGTTACGCCTATTTTACCGCTTTTGGCGATTGGGGCACCGGCGGTTCGAGCCAACGCCACGTCGCCGAATTGATGAACAAAAAAGCCGGCCGCGACTCGTTGCATTTCATCTTGTTGTTGGGAGACAATTTCTACGGCAGCGGCGTCACCTCGGTTGACGATCCACAATGGCAGACTAAATTCGAA
>JBOHQZ010001692.1:0-1109 GCA_050732275.1 bacterium | reverse complement strand
TTGCGCCGGGCGATGCGTTCCAAAGCGGCACGGTCGCGCACATCGCCTTTCACAAATCGCACGTCTTCTTCGATCTCTTTGACGTTGGTAAAATTCCAGCCGTAGGGATCGAGGCAGGCATCGAACAGTGTCACCTCGGCGCCATGCTTGATAAGCTGCTGCGCCAGGTTACTGCCGATAAAGCCCAACCCGCCGGTGATCAAAACTTTCTTGTTTTGAAACTGTGTATAGTCAATTGTGACTTCCATATCGAACCATCTCCTCTATAATTGTTTTTAGCCTCGCGGCGAAGACTTGTTGAGTGCAATGTTTTTGAAACACTTGATAACCGTTCTCAGCAATGCGGTTGCGCAATGCCGAATCATTTTTTAATTTGCGAATAGCAATAGCGAGCGCGTCGGGATTGGCGCGTTCGATGAGCAAGGCGCTTTCGCCATCTTTGAGCAGCTCCTGCACGGGCGCATTTTTTGCCGAGATCAAAGGGCGCTTGACAGCAATCGTTTCAATGACTTTATTCGTGAGCACCCGCAGCGTGCGGGGGTTGTCGCCAAAAATACCGAGACAAGCATCGGCGCGGCACATATAATCCGCCAGTTCTTTATACGGCACCCAATCGACAAACGTGATGTTCTTCAGATGCAAGTCGTCTGCTAACTTGCGGTCACGCTCGTAGGTGATACCTTTGCCGATGATTTGAAAGTGTACGTTCTCCTTTTCAAGCAACTTGGCGGCGCGGATGATGTACTGCACGCCGTGAAACGGCGCGTACTCGCCGTGAAAGTGCACCAGAAATTTGCCGTTGTTGTTTGCCGCAGCGCGGGGATAAATCAAGCGCTCGTCCGTTGGCAAAAACATCTGCTCGAACTTGGCGCGCGGGATGCGGTAATCGCGCTCGTAGCCGATAATATGGTCGTTGGTTTCGAGAATGATGCGGTCGGCAAAACGCATCGACAGATGATCGAATAGCCAATACAATTTTGCTTTCCAGCTCGTCGCGTCAGCGGCCTCGCGGTCATTTACCATCGTGCCGAACGTCGAGATATACACATCGAAAAGAATGGGCTTGCGCGTCAACAGCCTGACGAACGGCAACAACAACTGCCCATAAA
>JBOHQZ010001691.1:0-1112 GCA_050732275.1 bacterium | reverse complement strand
CATGAGATGTTCTCCTTATCTGGTTTATAATGAAACTAACGTTTGTAGTTGCGCCTTTAGGCGCCGGAAGTGCCGCCAACCAAAACGCCTGAAGGCGTCACTACGAACCTAATTTTGCTCACCACGGGATGACCTTCCGGTCGCGCAGAAATTTGCCAGTTAAATTTTTCGGCGCTTCGATGGCGAGCCAAACTATCGTGTCCGCGCCTTGCGTGACGGAACGCGGCGCGTGGCGTCCACCCATGTCGGTTCGCACCCAACCGGGGCATACCGAATTTACAGCAATGCTTTTGTGTTTGAAAGCATTCGCGAGCTGCACCGTAACCGCATTCAGCGCGGTTTTGGAGATGCTGTAAGCCGGCGAGTACGTTCCCATCTCGCTCAAAGCGCCGGCGCCGCTGGAAACGTTGATGACGCGACCGAAATCGCTTTTAGCCAACAAGGGATAAGAAGCCTGCGCCACCAAAAACGGCCCAATCGTGTTGACCTTGAGCGTCTTTTGCATCGACTCAGCATCGATTTCCAGCACCGAGAGGTGCTCGTCTTCCAAAATCGCCGCGTTATTTACGAGTACATCGAGATGATTGACTGTTGCCGCAACTTCCTGCACGGCTCGCTTGATGCTGTCCGCATCGCTTACGTCAAGTGCAATAAAGCTGACTTTGGCGCCACCTGTTTGCAACGCCGCAGCCGCTTTCTCTCCGGCTTCCCGATGGCGCGCGGCGAGAAAAATGTGAAAAGATTTTTCAGCCAATTGCCGCGCCACTTCAAAACCGATGCCGCGATTGGCGCCGGTGATCAAAGCTGTTTTTGGCGTTTTCATCCTTTTTATTATAATGCCAAACCTTGAGAATGTCAAGAGCGCTCGCCGACAATAACGCTTAATTCTTGCAATTGGCCGCCGCGCACAATACGAATGATGAGTTGCTCGCCGATGCGGTCGCCTCCTAAAAACACCGCCAGCTCGTTGAATCGGCGAATCGGCTGGCCGGCAATGGAAACGATGGCATCGCCCAAAAGCAAACCCGCTTTTTCCGCCGGACTATCCGGCTCAACGGAGACGAGCAGCATGCCGGTTTCCTGACTGAGTTGTTGCTGCAGAGCTTTGGGCA
>JBOHQZ010001690.1:0-1113 GCA_050732275.1 bacterium | reverse complement strand
ACGCCATGGCCAGGCAGGACGTTGCCAAAGGCCTGGCGCTCAGCGAGCAAATTTATACGACCGGCTATCATCTCGGCGAGTTTCTCGAGCGGCTTTCCGAGCATTTGAGCAACATTCTCATGACGCGAGTGACCAACAGCACCGCGCATCTTTTCGGCCTCGACGGATATCTCGAGCGCTACAAACAGGCGGCAACGCAATTTTCGGAAATCGACGTTTTGCGTTGCGTGCAGATGATTACCGACATGCAGCTCAAGCTCAACCGCATCTCCAACCCGCGCGTGCTGCTCGAGATGTTGCTGTTGAAAATGATTCAACTCTCGCCCGTGTCTGCCATGTCCGATAGCACAGCCAAGCCGGAATCGGGCAGCCGAGCCGAGAACCGCGATGACGGATTAAAAAAAAAGCCGCAGCCGTTTCTAAATGATATCGAGCCGCCGGCAGTTTCGGCACATCCTGCTGCAGCGGGCGTTACGGTGATTCCACAGATTGTGCAGGCGCCAAAGAGCGAAGAGCGTCGAGCGGAGAGCGAAAAGCGCTCCACGCTCGACGCTCCACGAACAGCACGCGGCAGCTTGTTCGATCTCGGCGCTTTGCCGTCCATTCAAAAAGTGCCGGTTTTGCAGGCCAAAGAAGCGGCGCTTCCGAAACTAACGAATGTGGCCGATGCGCAAGCGGCGCTCGAAAAAATTCAGCAGCGTTGGCCGCACATTCTCGAGCAAGTCAAAACCCAGCGCATTTCGCTCGGCGCTTTTTTGGAGTTGGGTGTGCCCACGAGCTTGGCGGACGGCACGCTGGAAATCTGTTTCGATCAGGGCAGCGGTTTTCAGATCAACTCGGTCAATAACCAGAAAACTTTTATTCAACAGATTATCACCGATGAGACCGGCTATCGCGTGCGCCTGGTTTGCCGGAAAGACGAGAGCAATACGCTGCACGAGCAGCGCGCACAAATACAAAGACTGTCGGCACAAAGCTTAACTACGCCGGTAAATGTAGCCGCGAGCTTTTCCGCCGGCACGCCGCCAAACGATGTCGTGGTTGCTGCTAACAACGAGCCGGTTGCCGTTCCGGTGAATGGTGCTGCTAAAAATTCCAACGGCGAACCGCAAC
>JBOHQZ010001689.1:0-1114 GCA_050732275.1 bacterium | reverse complement strand
GATTCAGGGCGCGCAGGAACGCGGCGTGAAGCCACAACCGATTACCGGCTTTGCGTCGATCACTGGCGGAGGTGTGACCGGTAAACTCAACGGCCGTGAAATAGCTGCGGGCAAGCTGGCTTTCTTGCAACAGCGCGAGGTGACGAACACAGCAGCGCTCGAGCCGCGCGCGGCGCAACTGCAATCCGAAGGCAACACGGTGATTTTCGTCGCGATCAACGGCAAAGCCGCGGGCCTGCTTGCCGTTGCCGATCCCATTAAAGCTTCCACGCCGGCTGCGATTGCAGAACTGCACCGGCTCGGTTTGAAAATTATCATGCTCACCGGCGACAATCCGCGGACAGCCGAAGCGGTCGCCAAGAAACTCGGCATCGACGAGGTGGAAGCCGGCGTCGAGCCGCAGGATAAACACGAGCGGATCAAGCAACTGCGGCAGCAGGGCCGTGTGGTGGCAATGGCCGGCGACGGCATCAACGACGCGCCGGCATTGGCCGAGGCGCACGTGGGCATCGCGATGGGCACGGGCACCGACGTGGCAATGGAGAGCGCCGGCATCACGCTCGTCAAAGGCGATCTGCGCGGCATCACCAATGCCATCAATTTGAGCCGCGCCATGATGCGCAACATTCGCCAGAATCTTTTCTTCGCGTTCATTTACAACGCGCTCGGCATTCCCGTGGCCGCCGGCGCGCTCTATCCGTTCTTCGGCGTGTTGCTCAGCCCGATGATTGCGGGCGCGGCCATGAGCTTCAGCTCGGTTTCAGTCATCGTGAATGCGCTGCGGTTGCGGAGAGCCTGATGATCAATCATCAGGAAAATTCCGCATGCGTGCAGTCACAAAACAGCGTGAAGGAGTAACTGACGATCTATAGCGCAAAGCTTGGCCTTGAGGTTTTTTCACTTTAAAAAGAAAGTTTTGCGGGAGTAAATTAAAAAGAGGTTTGCCATAAACTCAATCTGAGGTGACATGATCGAACGCGTAATAAACTGGTTTTCCTATTCCGAGAGCGCGCTATTTGCGAACGCAGTCAGCTCGCTCATTCTTTTGGCGGTCGTCTTGCTCCTGCGGTTCATCCTGGTGCAAGCGGTCAAACATCAGGAACGGCTGGCGGTG
>JBOHQZ010001688.1:0-1115 GCA_050732275.1 bacterium | reverse complement strand
CTTTTTTATGAAAAACAAATTGGCGAAGAATATTATTATGAAACCTTATTGCCGGAGCTTGATGGGTTGAGTGAGACCGCCAAACAGGAGGTAGCGACGCGCAAAACTTTTGAGTACATGCTGGCTAATCCTGGCGCGACCTTTCTCCGTATGCTCGCCCGGTTTGTTGATTTTTGGGGACAGGAACGGCTGGTCGTCAATCACGTCCTGTCCAAGTTTTATGGCGAAGTTCCGTTGTGGGGAACGTTGCTCGTCATTGCCGCCGTTTTCGGCGTTTATAGTCTCGTCGTTATCAGCGCCGGCTTCGGTTATTTTTTTGCCAAGCTGCGCGCTTTCGATATTTTCGGTTTGTTGTTCATCGCTTATTACACCGCCATGCACTTGCTGGTCTTCGCCCATCCGCGTTATCATATGCCGTTGCTGCCGTTCATTGCCTTGATGGCAGCGCGCGCCTTCGCGCTTCGGACCGAGATCAAAATCGACTGGCGCAATTGGCGATTTGCGGCTGCTGCCGGCGTCGCGATGATTCTCGTCGTCATTTGGATCGTCGGCTTGTTCTTTTTTGATACAAAGTACGTCGAGCTGCTGATGCAATACCTGAGTTGAACCGCGTTGGAAAGAAGGCAAAGCAAGGTCTTTAGAATTTGAGGAAAAAGGCTGATGCGTGTCAGTGAATACGCTGCGATGTTCGAGGCTGAATCAGAGCATTGGTGGTATAAAAATTTGCGCGACGAGGTCGTTTATTGGCTTGAGAAACGATTGCAGGTGGAGCCGCCGGAACCCGGGCTAAAAGTGCTCGACCTCGGCTGCGGCACGGGCGGCATGTTGCGGCGTTTGCGAGATCGATTTGAAAACGTCAAAGGTTTTGGAATCGATTATTACACCGTGCCTCTGAATTTTGCGAAGCAGGTAACGTCTTGCCCTCTCCTGCGCGCCGACGCCAAAAATCTGCCCTTTCGGCGCAACAGCTTTGATGTCGTTCTGTGTCTGGATGTGCTCTATACCAAAGAAGTTTTTCCGGCATTCGACGCCGTGCTTGGAGAAATACGCCAGCTTCTGACCGAACGGGGCATTTTAATTTTGCAAGTGCCGGCATTCAAAGCTTTGCACAGCCA
>JBOHQZ010001687.1:0-1115 GCA_050732275.1 bacterium | reverse complement strand
TCACCGGCGAGATCGGCCACAAAATCACGCTGGCGCTGGATGGCCGCAGCGATGATAAAATCGATGTCACGAATTTGTTCAACTATGACTCCGGCAGTTACACACGCGGCGCGGTGATTTATCCGCTTGGCACGCTTGCCGAAGGCCGGCACACGGTGGAGATCAAAGCGTGGGACAATCTCAACAACTCCAGCAGCGTGTTAGCCGATTTTGTTGTGCTGCCGCAGGATCGGCTGGTGTTGCGCGAGGTGATGAACTATCCGAATCCCTTTCGCCGGCAGACTTCATTCACGTTTGATTTGAATTTGGACGCGGAAGTGCGCGTGAAAATTTTCACGCTTTCGGGCCGGCTGATTCGCACGCTGGAGACGGACGCGCGCCCAGGCTTCAACATGCTGCCGTGGGATGGCCGCGACGAAGACGGCGACGAGCTGGCGAACGGCGTCTATCTTTACAAAGTCATTGCGACCGCGCGCAACAACGAGGCAATCCCGCCGTGGGCGGGACGCGCCGAAGAAATCAGCAAGCTGGTGGTGCAGCGGTGAAGATGGCGAAGATGTATGGAAGCATGATGGGCGGAGATTCTCATCCGCGTGCCCGCGAAGCGTCACCAAGCAAAGCCGAACGGATTGTCAAAGAGGTCGTGTACGGTGACTTCCGCCTCGTGGCCGAGTTTCCGCCGTTGCAGCAACACCAAGAAGCCATGTTGTCGCTGCGCATTCATTCACGCCGCACGCTGCCGGTGTTTATCATCTCGAATTTCATGTTGCGCTGTGGGATGACGAGACGTTGAAGGAACCTCTCGTGCTTTCGGCCACGCAAGAAGTACAATTGCTAGAGAAAAGTCACCGCAGCGGCTTCAGGTTCACCCCGCTGAAGATCGTGGCTGGCGTGCTCATGGGCAAACCAGGCGTCACGGCGGCGCAGGTCAAAGCGTTGGAAGCGGAAATCGGGCTGCAGCAAATCAAGGAATACAAAACCAAGCAAGTTATGCAGGATTTGATTGTACATTGAGGTTGCCAAGACGAACAAGCAACTCATACTTTTTCCTTTTAAGGAGTGCAAACATGAAAAGACGACTTATTCTTCTTCTCGCGGGATTGGCTGTGCTCGCT
>JBOHQZ010001686.1:0-1116 GCA_050732275.1 bacterium | reverse complement strand
GCCGGAATATTGAGATAGCCGAGGGATTCGCGCGTTTCAAAAGAATAGCTGCCGCCTTCGCCGAAGTCCTCGCCCGATTTGTATTCGCTGCCGCTCTGGCGATATTGCATGCCGGTGGAAAGGCGCAACGGCTTGTTCTCGCACAAAACCACGTCGGCGCCGATGAACAAGCCCAGAAAACACTCCGCGCCCTCGTCGGTGAATCTCGAATGATTCGTTCCGCCGGTCACTTCCACGCTGCGCCTGCCGCCGCCGGAATTTTGCGCGTGCAGCGCCGGCGCGGTGATTGCCATTAACAACAGCGCCCAAAAGATTTTTTTCATAATTTTTACTCCTTGTGTTAAATTTTTTGACCTGCTTATCGCACGAGCAGCAGTTTTCGCGTCGCCGCAAAATTTCCGGCTTGCAAGCGGTAAAAATAAACCCCGCTCGCCAGTCCTTTTGCGTCAAAACTCACGCGATAAAACCCTGCCGGCTTTTTTTCATTAACCAGCGTCGCCACTTCATTCCCCAACACATCATAAACTTTCAAGCTGACAAACTGATCACTGGCGATTGAAAACTCAATACTGGTTGCCGGGTTGAAAGGATTCGGATAATTCTGCATCAACTCAAATGAAACCGGCGCCATCTCATTTTGCTCTTCCACTTCAGTCGTCGGCGTCAGTTCGATCTCATAAACGCCGAGCGCGGCTGCCGGGCCGTTTTGATTTGCCGCGGGATTGAGAAAGCCGGAAAGTGTAATCACGACGTAGCCGTTCGCTCTGTTCGTGATATCGAGCGTGTGTGTGCCGAGTTTTTGTTTATCGCTGCTGCGCAGTAGATCAACCGTGTACGTGCCGGCGGCGAGACTGATCGGCTGGCTGGTAGCGCCGTAATTCAAATTCGATGCCAGCATATCGCCATTAGCCGTGACGAAATCAACTGCTGGCGCATCCGTCACCGTGTGCATGAACACGGCGCGCACTTCATTCGGATTGTTGGTGAGAATCGGCAAATCCAACAACAGCACGTTTGCGCGAATCGAATACCCTTCGGGATTCGGCGCGTATGCCGTCGTGTCATTCAAACCAAAGAGAATGAGCGCTTGCGGATTTTCGCTGCTCACCACCAAGC
>JBOHQZ010001685.1:0-1116 GCA_050732275.1 bacterium | reverse complement strand
TCGCCATAGCGCATCACCACGATGCCGCCAACGGTTTCGCCTTTGCCATCCAGCTCCGCGAGGCCGCGCCGCAGATCAGGGCCGAATTGCACGTTGCCGATATTCTTGATCAAAATCGGCGTGCCGTTGCCGTCGCTGCCGATGGGAATATTTTCGATATCGCGCAGCGACTTGATGTAGCCGCGCCCGCGCACGAAATATTCGGTGTTGGAAAATTCGATGGCGCGACCGCCCACGTCGTTATTGCTCTTGCGCACGGCGTTGATGACGTCCATGAGCGGAATGTTGTAAGCCAGCAACGCATTCGGATCAACGCTCACTTGATATTGTTTGACGAATCCACCGACGCTCGCCACTTCCGCAACGCCAGGCGTGCTTTCAAGATAGTATTTCAAATGCCAATCTTGGAAAGAGCGCAGCTCATCCAATGAATGCTGGCCCGATTCATCGACCAGCGCGTATTCGAACACCCATCCCACGCCGGTCGCGTCAGGCCCGATGACAGGCCGAACGTTCGGCGGCAGCTTTCCGCCCACGGAATTGAGATATTCGAGCACGCGGCTGCGCGCCCAATAAATGTCCGTGCCGTCTTGAAAGATGACGTAGATGAAGCTCATGCCGAACATCGAAATGCCGCGCACCGCCCGCACTTTCGGCGCGGCGACCAGCTTGGTGATGATCGGATAGGTGATCTGATCTTCCATGATGTCCGGACTGCGCCCCATCCACTCGGTGAAGATGATGACTTGCACGTCCGAAAGGTCGGGAATCGCATCCAGCGGGGTATTGTCGAGCGCCCAGAATCCCCAGCCGATCACGAACGCGAGGACGGAGAAAACGATGAATTTATTGCGGGCGCTATATTCGATGATTTTTTCGATCATAAATGACGCTCCTTTGGAACACGGATGACACGGATTACACTGATTTTCACGGATATGATTTAGTCAATTTTTTAGTGACGATGCGCGCTTGTAGTCTCGCTTCCGCTGCCTTCCAATCTTTGCAGCACGCCCTGCACTTTGCTCTCGGCATCGATGAGAAAGTTGGCGCGAGAAACCACGCGCTCACCGGCTTGCAATCCTTCCGTGATCTCGTAGAGATAATCCGCGCGGG
>JBOHQZ010001684.1:0-1118 GCA_050732275.1 bacterium | reverse complement strand
GCCTTTGAACACGCAGGAATCGGCGGTTATGACAACCACGCTGCCTTTGCCCTCCCCGCGAATCACCGGCCAATCGCGGCCGAAGAGGGTGAGCTTTTTGTCGATGACAATATTTCCTTCGTAAACACCGGAAGAAACAAAAATCGTATCGCCACGCTGCGCCGCACTAATGAGTTTTTGCAAATTGGCGTTATTGAAAGTTTTACTCTCAGCCGGCGTGGATACTGCCGGCATCGATAATTGCGCGTTGCCGGCTTGCGCGAAAATCAGCGAAGCGCCGATGGCAAGAAGCAATGCAAAAACGAGCGAATGCGCCAATAAAATCAAACCGAGATTTTTGAAGCGCACCGTGCTCGAAAGCTTGAACGTGCCATAAATCGCGTGTACCGTCATCGGCGCAAACGCCGCCATCGCCAGCAAAGGTGTGAAATTTTTAATGACGAGAATGCCAACAATAGCCAAAACGATGAGGTGATAAATCAGGTTCAATTTTCCCAAGCGGAGTTTTTCGTCGAGGGACAGCTCGGATTTTTTCATTGCCGAGGCATGAATCTTCATGTGGACGTAAACGATGCCGCACCCGAAAAAGAGGAAATTCAACAGCCAAAGCAGCTCAGCGGCTTGGTGCAGTTTTCCGGTTGCAACGTAATAAGCGCTTGGCGCGCTCAGTGTCAATCCGGCAACCGAAATCAAGTCACTCAGAATGGTTTTTGTGTAACGACGCACCAAAATAAAATTGCCGAAGAATGAAATCATTCCTGCCATCCCTATTCCTAAAAGCATCCACAATTTTTGAAAGAAGAGCGGAAGAATGAACAGTGTGGCGATGCCAAGACAACCTCCCGACCAAAATATCGCGGCTTGCAGTTTTTCCTTTCCTTGCGGCGCGACAAAAAAATGGCGCAGAATCGTTTGCACGGGCACATAACTCATAAACCCGCCGAGCGCCGAGAGCGCGAGATACAAAACATTCAGGTTGAATCGACCCGCAAAGCTGGCGCCGGCGATCATCGGCACCAATAACACAGCCCACGCACCGTGCTCTTTGGGAATGATGGGAGGTGGAATCTTCATAGTTATTGTCCAATCTTTCTTGACGCAGGGCTTGCTAATGGCCG
>JBOHQZ010001683.1:0-1118 GCA_050732275.1 bacterium | reverse complement strand
CGCCGATGAAATTTTGGATCGACAAGTGGCGCAGATTTTGGAAAAAGCGCCGGGGCGCGAGCGGCTGCTGAGTCGTGTTTTGGAAGCGTTAAAAACGCCGGATAACACCAAGCGCTACCGCTCGTTTGAAGACTTGAAAGATACCCTCCGCACTGAGAAAAGCTTCCGTTTGGAAAAATTGCTGCATTATCTTTCCGAACACCATTTGCTGCGAGAGGAAAAACGCGAGGGAACGGCCTGGTTTGAGTTCAAACACGACTACTTGGTCGGCAAAATTTCGGATTGGCTGCAAAAACGGGAGAAAGAAAAAAGCCGTAAACGGTTGCGCTATGTCGCCGCCGCGCCCGGCCTTGCGTTGCTGCTTGGCATCTTGGCCTATGTTTTCTATTCTTATAACTCGTTCTACTTCGGTTTTGTGAATGCGGAATATCCCGGCCAATTGGATGAAATCGCCGTCTTTCGCCAGCTCGATCCGTTGCATTCGGTGATAACCACGGGTTTGCTCGATAAGGAAGGCTCTGAGGAAAACGCAATTATGCGCGACCATGCAGCAAAAAAAGATTTGAAGTACCACTTTAATTTGGGGTTTTGGCAAAACGCCAATTGGAAATCATTGGCGCACAAGCTCCAACCCATGCAAGGTGCACTCTTACTTTACAAAATTGGCGAAGAGAAGGCTGGATTTGACTCGCTGGTCGCTGCGCTCAAAGATGAAGATTTCGGTGTCCGCACCCGAGCCGCCGCGCTGGGAAATTTAGGCAAAAGCGATGACCGCGTCATGGCCGCTCTCGTCGCCGCACTCAAAGATGAAGATTCCGATGTCCGCACCCGAGCCGCCGCCGCGCTGGGAAATTTAGGTAAAAGCGATGACCGCGTCATTGCAGCTCTCGTCGCTGCGCTCAAAGATGAAGATTGGAATGTGTTTTATGAGGCCGTCGTCGCGCTGGAAAAATTAGGCCACAGCGATGACCGCGTCATTGCCACTCTCTTCGCCGCGCTCAAACATCAATATAGAAGTGTCCGATCGCAAGCCGCCACCGCGCTGGGAATATTAGGCTACAGCGATGGCCGCGTCATGGCCGCTCTCGTCGCCGCGCTCAAAGATGAAGATTCCGGTG
>JBOHQZ010001682.1:0-1118 GCA_050732275.1 bacterium | reverse complement strand
CATTACTCCTGCTTTTCTCCGCTTGTGACAAGGCCCCAAAATCATCTTTAACGCTGCCGCCATTCGACAGCCAGGCCGCTTACGAATTGCTCATCAAACAATGCGATTTCGGGCCACGGGTTCCGGGCACGCCGGCGCACGACTCGTGCCGCACCTTCCTTGTTGCCGAGCTGCAGAAATATGCCGACCGCGTTGCCGAGCAAAAATTTGAAGAGCATCTTGCGACGTTGAATAAAACCGTCAAACTGACCAATATTATTGCGAGCTTCGACATGGCGGCGACGCAGCGCATTTTGCTCTGCGCGCATTGGGATTCCCGGCCGTGGGCCGATCAGGATCCGGACACCAGCAAGCACAAAGAGCCCGTGCTCGGCGCCAATGACGCCGCTTCCGGCGTGGCCGTGTTGCTCGAAGTCGCCAAAACGCTCAAGCGCACGCCGCCGCCCGTCGGCGTCGATATTATTTTCTTCGACGGCGAAGACGCCGGCATCAGCGGCCAGTCCGACACTTATCTGGCCGGCTCGCGCTATTTTGCCCGCACCAAAGACGCGCGCTTCAATCCGATGATGGGCATTTTGCTGGACATGGTCGGCGACGCCGATTTGCAAATTTACAAGGAAGAAAACTCGGTGAATTATGCCAGCGGGGTCGTTGATCACGTATGGAGTCTGGCCGGCCGGATCGGCGTCGCCGAATTTATACCGACGGTCAAGCACGCGGTCACGGACGATCATTTGCCACTGCTCAACACCGGCATTCCCGTAATTGACCTTATTGATTTTGATTACGACCACTGGCACACAACTTCCGACACGCCCGACAAGTGCAGTGCCCAGAGCCTTGAGAAAGTCGGGCGCGTGGTTTTAGCCGCGGTTTATAATCCACAACCATAACGAACGGGTTTTACAGCCATGTTTCAAAAAAATTTCAAGACGATATTTTGCGTGATCGTATGGTTTGAACTAGCCGTCGTGGCCGCCCTAGCCGATGTGCCAGTTGAGCAATATCACGTCATCCACGATGATATAGCCAAAGGTGTTTTGGAAAACACGATTGGCATATTGACGATAAATTCCGGCAAAAACAACGAGCTAAGAACTTACCTGAAGACCGGAACA
>JBOHQZ010001681.1:0-1119 GCA_050732275.1 bacterium | reverse complement strand
ACCGCGCCTTGCCAACGAACAAAATCCGTCGCCTTCATCGCATGCCCCGGCACCTCCGATGTCGTCAGCAAATCCCCCGGCTTGATGGGGCCGTTGGCGGCGGTGGCCAAAGCATACACGCGACCGTTGAGCGCAACGTTCTGCCCGCCTTTCATGACACCTTCCTGCGTGAGTGTCAATCCCGGATTGATGCCGCCCGCGCCGCCTACGGCCGTAGGCTGACCACGCCTGCCACGCGTTTGTCGTAGGCTTGGTGGCTCAATTTCAATTGACCAGGATTCTCCGCATCAATGATCACCAACGCGCCTTTGGGAATGGGCTGGCTCTCGGACATCTCGAACGGCTCGGCGAGGTCGGAGCCGCCGGTGATGGCTAATACTTTGGTTGTAGTCGTTCCTTCCACATCGAGTTTAGTTGTTGGATTTGTTGTGCCAATGCCGACGTTGCCATTCCCTCTGAAAAGAGCAATATGCCCGTTACCGGTGTTATCAACATCCAACGCAGCTCTTCCATTTGTTGCGGTGCCAACAAAATATGCCTGATCTCCAACGAAATGGAATTTCGTACTGGGTGATGTTGTCCCGATGCCAACGTTGCCGTCGCCGCGCACCGCGAAATACTCCGTGCCATTGAGTACGTGCCTGACGCGGAATGCGAAATCATCGGAATCGGTGCCCGCGTCCACCTGCAGCCCAAGACTTTGGCCCACTGTTCCGTTCCCCTGGAAATACCCGGCATAGGTATTTGCAGTGGGCGATTGCACCGTTAGTTTTGACGATGGACTTGTCGTCCCGATGCCGACGTTGCCATCGCCGCGCACCGCGAAATACTCCGCGCCATTGAGTACATGCCTGACGCGGAATGCGAAATCATCGGAATTGGTGCCCGCGTCCACCTGCAGCCCGAGACTTTGGCCCACTGTTCCGTTCCCCTGGAAATACCCGGCATTGGTATTTGCAGTGGGCGATTGCACCGTTAGTTTTGACGATGGACTTGTCGTCCCGATGCCGACGTTGCCATTCCCTCTGAAAAGAGCAATATGCCCGTTACCGGTGTTATCAACATCCAACGCAGCTCTTCCATTTGTTGCGGTGCCAACAAAGTAAGCCTGATCTCCAA
>JBOHQZ010001680.1:0-1119 GCA_050732275.1 bacterium | reverse complement strand
CGCGTTCGTTTTGATGGCGTTGGTGACGGCGCTCACTTTTTTTCATGGAATGAAATACGATTCGCTGGCGGTCGCCGTGCTCGGCTGGGCCGGCGGTTTTCTGACGCCATTTTTGCTCAGCACCGGCCAAGCGAATGAAGTAGGATTGTTTACTTACGTCGCGCTGCTCAATGTTGGCCTGCTCGCGATTTTGCTGAAGAAAGACGCTTGGGTCATTCTGGAACCGCTCACGCTGGCGGCGACCTATTTGATTTTTTTCGCCTGGCAGGACAAATATTATGTCGAAGACAAGCTGCTCGTCGCCTCGTTCTTTCTGACAGTTTTCTGGGGATTGTTTTATGGACTCGACGTTTTTAGGATCATCAAAGGCACCGCGACTTTTGAGAAAATCCGGCAGGCGGTTGCCGGCGCCAATGCGTTTCTCTATTTTGTCGCGCTTTACGATATTATCGATTCACCACATCACAACTGGATGAGCGCCGTGACGCTCGTTCTCGGCGGCGTTTATTTTCTCACCTTTTTATTTATTAAACAACGACGGCCCGACGCAATATTGGCGCTCTGCCGATACACGCTGACAGCCATCATTCTGCTCGCCGTCGCGACGGAGATTCAGTTCGATGGTTTTCAAACCGTCATCTTCTGGTCGCTCGAAGCACTGGCGCTCGTATGGTGCGGTATGAATTGGAAAATGCGCCACGTTTGGCAAGCCGCGCTCGGGTTGAGCGGTCTGGCATTGCTCAGATTGATCTTCACCGATGGCGCGCTCGTTTATTCGCCGGTTTCGAGTTTTTCGCTTTTGTTCAACCAAAGGGCTTTGGCATTTTGGGTTCTCTCCGCCACACTCGGCGCGAGCGCGGTTCTCTTCAAGCGCATCGAAGAGAAAAATAGTGGGTTGATTCAGGAGGTGTTGCACGGCGCGTGGAGTATTTTGCTTTTCATTTTGTTTACGGTTGAAAGCAATGATTACTTCCGCCGTCGCCTGCTCGATGCCACCGGTGAAATCGTCACCGGTTTGATCTTTAACCGCTTCATGGCGTGGGCGGCGATTTGGCCAGTTTTCTCCTTGCCTCTCGTTTGGCTGGGACTGCGCCGAAAAATTTTGCCAATTATTTATAG
>JBOHQZ010001679.1:0-1121 GCA_050732275.1 bacterium | reverse complement strand
GCGCCGCCGTTCGTGGTGCGAAGGATCGTGCCTAATGCGCCGATGGCGGTGCCGATTTGTGAATTAACAAAATGCACGCCGACCAACGTATTCGTCGTGCCGGAAGTTTGATTCACCCATTGGGCGAAAATCGTTTGCACAAATAAAAAGAATGAGCCAATAGCGATACAAAAACGTGCCGTCTGCATTGGAAATTCCCTTTCACGAAATTTATTGAAAAAACGTTTGAGAGGTTTATCGCAACATCACCATTTTGCGTGTCTCGGTATAACTTCCGGCGGTCATACGGTAGAAATAGACGCCGCTGTTGGAAAGCCGTGCGGCGTCAAAATCAATTTTATGCGCGCCGGCCGGCCGCGGCTCATCAAGCAAAATGACGACTTCTTGCCCAAGCATGTCGTAAACTTTAAGCGTGACCAACTGCGGGCGCGGCAAATGATACTGAATGCGCGTCGTCGGATTAAATGGATTCGGGAAATTTTGCTCCAACTCATAATTTTCCGGTGTGCCCAATTCATTCTCATCGACCTTTGTCGTTCCACCGCCATTTGTCGTTCGCAAAATTCTTCCCAATTGTCCAACCGCCGTGCCGTTGTTCTTATCCGTGAAATGAACGCTATAAAGATCGGAAGTGACGCCACTGGGTTGACTTCGCCACGTCGAGCCGCCGTCGGTCGTGCGCAAGATAATTGCCGTGCCCACCGCCGTGCCGGTATTCGCCTCGACAAAATGCACGCTGAAAAGATTATTCGTTGTTCCACTGGATTGGCGTATCCAGGTTGCGCCGCCATTGTTCGTGCGCAAAATCGTTCCGTTATATCCGACGACGAAACCGGTGTCGGCATTGACAAAATGCACGCTGCGCAAATCATTTGTGGCGCCGCTGTTCTGGCGAATCCACGTCGCGCCGCCGTTGGTGGTGCGCAAAATGAGCCCGCCAAATCCGACAATCGTGCCAACGTTGCCATTCATCAAATGAACACCTGCGAGCTCAACCGTCGTGCCGCTGGTTTGTGCGAGCCAATTCGCGCCGCCATCGTTCGTGCGCATAATCGTGCCATTCAATCCGGTCGCCGTACCCGTGTTGGTATCAGCGAAGTACGTGTGAACGAAAGTATTCG
>JBOHQZ010001678.1:0-1122 GCA_050732275.1 bacterium | reverse complement strand
CCAATTCTCAAACTTAGGAAATGAACCTTCGTATTTTTGCAATCCTGGGAAAAAGAGCAAACTGCTGCGTTCATAATTTTGAAATTAGCGCGACAAAACAAGACAAAATCATCTGAATTACCGGCACAAGAGTTGTATAAGTTTTGTGGCACAGAAAATTCGGAGCGCTATGGCTGAAAAATATAAAATCCAAATTCCTGATATCGAGTTTTGGAAAAATCTAGTTCCGTGCCAGATCGGTTGTCCCATTCACACCGACGCGGGACGTTATGTGCAACTGATCGCGGAGCAAAAATATCAAGAGGCTTATCTCACCTCGCGTTCGCCCAATCCCTTTGCGAGTGTTTGCGGCCGCGTCTGCGCCGCACCGTGTGAAGATCGCTGCCGCCGCGGCAAGATCGATGCGCCGGTGAGCATTCGCGCGCTCAAGCGTTTTGTCACCGAAAAGTACGGCGTCGAGTCGCTCGATCCCGACACCCAAGATGGCTTGTTTGAAGGCGTCAACGAGGCTGGCAACAAGTGGTACGGCCATCTGCCGATTCAAATTCAATCACGAAAAAATATTGTTCAGAATAAAAGAGTCGCGGTCATTGGCTCAGGCCCTGCCGGACTTTCCTGCGCGCACGATTTGGCGATGATGGGTTATCAAGTGACGGTCTTCGAAGCAACGAACGTGGCGGGCGGCATGTTGCGGCACGGCATTCCGGAATATCGTCTCTCGCGCAGTTTGATCGACAAAGAAATTGATAAAATAAAAAACCTCGGCGCGGAAATTCGCTACAACACGCCGCTCAGTGAAAAGTTCGGCATCGCGGAATTAAAGCAGCAAGGTTACGAAGCGATGTTCATTTCCGTCGGAACGCAAAAGGGCCGCGATCTTAATATTGAAGGCGTGCAGCTCGACGGCGTGATCAAAGCCATTGATTATTTGCTCAATGTCAACAACGGTTATCGCGTCAATCTCGGCAAAAAGGTTTTGGTGATCGGCGGCGGCTTTGTCGCGTTTGATGCCGCGCGCATGGCACTGCGCGGCGGGCCGGAGCCGGACACGACGACGATTCACGAAGCTGTCGATGCGGCACGAGTAAGCGATGCGCGGTGGCGCTTCGGAAGTTCACATCG
>JBOHQZ010001677.1:0-1123 GCA_050732275.1 bacterium | reverse complement strand
AAAGCGGAGGCGAAAGCCGCGGCGGCGGAAGCCAAAGCGGCTCAAGAATTAGCCGCACGGCAGGCGGCGGAAGCCAAGGCGGCGGCGGCGGAAACAGAAATATCCCATTTGCGTGAGGAGCTGGCAAAATTACGAGGGAACCCGTCGTAATTTAGCGCCCGATAAAAAAACGAAACGCCATTTGTTATAATATGAGCAACAGATGGCGTTTTGTTTTTTTATGGCAGCAGCTTCAATAATCCACTGCCGGATACAAGTATTTCAGGATCACCTTTTCGCCGGCGGCGGGTACGTGTTTCGAGCGGCGCTTGGTGATTTGAATGACCGAATAGAGGCTGCGCACGTCAACCGGTTGCGCGATGCCATACGCGCGGCCGGTTTCACCCTCCGGCGTGGGTTGATAAATTTCCACCATCATGTCGGCGTTGAAGCCGGCGCGCTCGCCGAGGTTGATGATCCAATATGCCGGGCGGGCTTCGATGACTTGCGCCTCAAACAAAGCGGCCAAAGAGTGGCCGAGACGCTTGCCCGGGGCGATTGCCGGTATGGTCAGGCCGTTCTTATCGCCATACGTAATTCGCGGCGTCTCGACGTCCATGCCATTTTGCGGCGCTGTTCTCATGCTCTCATTTGCGGCGGATTTCGTACCGGCGCTTGCTTGGGCATCGAGCAGGGCCATTCTCTCTTCAAGCGCCGGCTCCGTGGCCGCGGTTGCCATTAGCATTGACGCCGCTTCTCCATTCTGCTCAGCGGCAGTTTCGGCATGGGCGCCATTACCGGCATTTGTCTGCGTGTCAAGTATGGCGATTTTATCCTCGAATGCCAATTCACTTTCATCGGTTGCGCTTGGCGCCGTTTCCATATTCTCGCGAGAGACGTTTTCGGCATCGGCGCTCTTGCGGGCATTGCTTTGCGTATCAAGCCAGGCTATCTTCTCCTCGAACGTCAGCTCCGATGCCGCTTCGACATTCTCGTTAGAGACGCCTTCGGCAGCGATATCCTCAGCGGGATTGGTTTGCGCCTCGAGTTGAGCCATCTTCTCCTCGAACGTCAGCTCTGCTGCGTCGGTTGCCATTGGCGCGAACGCTGTTTCCATATTCTCGTGAGAGACGGGCGCAGCGCC
>JBOHQZ010001676.1:0-1124 GCA_050732275.1 bacterium | reverse complement strand
TATAAATTTTCACGTACTTGTTTTTTTCGTTGCAGTTCCCTTTTCGTTGCAAGCAACAATGACCCCAATGCACGGCGGCGATCTCATCGCAGAAGTTCTCAAAGCGCAAGGCGTTCGGTTTCTCTTCACGTTGTGCGGCGGGCATATTTCGCCGATTCTCGTCGGCTGCAAGCAGCGCGGCATTCGTGTCATCGATGTTCGGCACGAAGCCACGGCCGTTTTTGCTGCGGATGCGGTGGCGCGTCTCACCGGTGTTCCCGGCGTTGCAGCAGTCACAGCCGGCCCCGGCGTCACCAACACGATGACGGCAGTCAAAAATGCTCAACTCGCGCAATCGCCTGTCGTGCTGTTGGGCGGCGCGACTGCCACAGCATTGAAAGGCCGCGGCGCTTTGCAAGATATCGATCAAATGGCGCTGTTCAAACCGCATGTGAAATGGGC
The DNA here is from genome assembly GCA_050732275.1 of bacterium. GTDB lineage: Bacteria > Zhuqueibacterota > Zhuqueibacteria > Zhuqueibacterales > Zhuqueibacteraceae > Zhuqueibacter. Next base: position 683 of record JBOHQZ010001676.1, on the reverse strand, counting down.
GAAGTCGGTGCGCCAAGTTCGTGATCTCGTTCCGGCGCTTGAGCAAGCTTTCAAAATTGCAAAGAACGATGTGCCAGGCCCGGTGTTTGTCGAATGTCCGGTGGATTTGCTTTACGACGAATCTGTTGTGCGCGAGTGGTACGGTGTCAAATCACAGGGTGGCCGGACGTTGGCGGAGCGAGTGTTAAAGCGATATCTCAATTATCACGTCAACAAAATTTTCGCCGGAGCCGATACCGTCAACTTTTCTCCGCGCATTGAAGTTGCACCACCATCACCCAATCCATCCGATATTCATCAAGCCGCACAAAAATTGCAACGCGCCGAACGCCCCGTGCTTCTCGTTGGCAGTCAAGCGCTGCTCGAAGCGTCGGAAGCAACGCAAGTCGCCGAGGCAGTAGAACGTTTGGGAATCCCGGTTTATCTCTCCGGCATGGCGCGCGGACTGCTCGGCAAGCAACATGCTCTGTTGATGCGGCACAAACGCCGTGAAGCGCTCAAAGAGGCTGATCTTGTGATTCTTGCCGGTGTGCCCTGCGATTTTCGCTTGGATTATGGTCGCCATATTCGGCGTGAGGCGTATCTCATCTCCGTCAATCGCAGTCGAAGCGATTTGAAAAAGAATCGGCGCCCCAGTTTGGGAGTGCTCAGTGATCCCGCTTTGTTTTTGCGCTGGCTTACCG
>JBOHQZ010001675.1:0-1124 GCA_050732275.1 bacterium | reverse complement strand
TCGGGGCTGGATGAGTTCTGATACGCCGAAATCGTCACCCTAACAGTGCAAGTTGGGGCGAAATCGATATGATTTAATAACGGATAGAAAAGGAAATAAACTGCACGGTTTCCAATCTGCCAAAATCGGCCCAGCCGTAATCGAGCTTGATATTGATTCCCACGGCGTCGTAGCGCAAGCCGGCGCCTAAAGTCAGGCCTTGCTCGCTGTTGTCCTGAAACAGGGCTTTGTAGCCGCCGCGCAGAAAGAGCATCTGGCGCAGTCCGACTTCCACCCCGGTGTTGACAAACTCGGTGTTGTCGTTGGGGTGAGAGCCGTCGGCAGCCGCCACGATTTTCATGTTCTCACTGTTGATCACCTCCCACGCCAAACCGAAACGCAACATGAGAGGAATCTCGTAGCTCTCGGTGCGGAATTTGGAGGGAATTTGATCCACCGAGCCTTCTTCCGGCAGAGGATCTTCGTTGAAAAAAATGTCGCGGCCGTCCAACCGCAGCTTCGAGCCAAAATTGGTGATCGCGGCGCCCAGACTGAGCTTCTCAAAAGGCGTTTGATAAACCACGCCGAGGTCGAAAGCCATGCCGCGGGAAGTTTCGTTGAACAAGCTTTCTTGAATATATTTTCCGGTCATGCCGATGGCAAAGCGGTCAGTCAGCCGTCGCGCGTAGCTCGCGCCGAGCGCGAAAGATGAAGCGTCCCAAACCTGGCCGGTGCCCAACGGCGAGGCCAAAGTCCGGACTTTTTCTTCCGGGGTGCGGAGCGAGATGATGTGCAGTCCAAAAGAACCCAAACCGGTATTCAAGGAGAAAGCCGCAAAATCATATTGAATCTCCGCCAGCCATTCGGCGTGATTGAAGGTCGCTTCGCCGCTGCCGCCGATGCGCGCCAATCCGGCCGGATTCCAAAAAATAGTGTTGATGTCATCGGCAAGTGCGGTGTAAGCGCCGCCCATGCCCACGGCTCTGGCGCCGGCGCTGATTTTCAAAAACTGCGCGGCGGTGGTGCCCACTTTGGAGGTGGAACGAAAATCCTGGGCGCGTGCGTCATTGAAATTCCAGCCCAATATAACAATTGACAGCAGAAGGATGCAAGTCGATTTTTTCATAAAGCAACTCAAAATAATA
>JBOHQZ010001674.1:0-1126 GCA_050732275.1 bacterium | reverse complement strand
TCTCGCCGGCGGCGACAGGGGTCTCGCCGGTATCGCCGCCGCTCAACCAGCGTTGATACTGCGCCGGCTCCATCACCACGACGCTGCCGATCATTTGCGAATGTTTGGTGCCGCAATACTCGGCGCAAAAAAGATGGTAAACTCCCGGCTTGGTCGCCTCGAACCAAAACGTGGCGTAACGGCCGGGCACGACGTCTTTTTTCACGCGAAAGGCCGGAATGTAAAAACTGTGAATGACGTCTTCGCTGGCCATGATCATTTTGACCGGCCGGCCGGTTGGAACGTGCAGCGCATTTATTTCGCGCTGGCCGGAGGGGTGTTGAATATGCCACATCCATTGCTTGCCGACGACATAAATTTCCAGCGCATCATCCGGCGGCGTGTACGTCTCGAAATACAGTTTCGCGCCCCAAATAAAAACGACCAACGACATGCCGAACGGAATGACCGACCAGGCCAACTCGAGCTGGAGCAAGCCCGGAATCTGGCGTGGTACTTCGTCTTCGGAGCGGCGACGATAGCGCACGGCGAAGAGGTAAATCAAAAAGAAAATCAACAGCGCGAAAAAAATACTGAGACCGATCAGGATATAATAAAGAGCATCGACCTGGCCGGCCAGCTTGGAAGCTTGTTCGGGGAGTAATTGGAAACCTTTTTCCATGTCATCGATTTACGTTTATCAAATCAAGTCAATCTCAACAAAGCCTCACCAACGGATGAATTAAGATCAGCGGATAAAAATCCCGCCATTGCGGGATTGGCCTTAATTCATCCATTGGCGTAGTTTTATCTGCAAAACCAAGCCTTATTTTGCTGCTCTGCGATCACGCCGAAACATCACGATCATAAAGGTCGCCAGCGCCACCACCGTCGCGATGCCGGCCAAGCGCAAGACATTCATGATAACGAGACCGTATTTGCCAATCGACGGATCGTAATGAAAGCAATACAGCAACACTTGATCGACCAATGAGCCGATTTTATTTTCCGAGGCCTCGACCAGCGCCAGACGCAAGTCACGCGCCGGATATTCGATGCCGTAAAAATAACGCGCGATTTTGCCTTGGGGCGTAATGATCATAATGCCGCTGGCGTGCGCGAATTGATCCGTCGCCGGATCGTAATT
>JBOHQZ010001673.1:0-1126 GCA_050732275.1 bacterium | reverse complement strand
CGGAGGATTCAAGCCGCCGCAGCGCCAAATCTCGCGGCCGTCTTTGAGATCGTGAGCAACGACGTAATCGGCGCCGTGCGTGATGAGAAATTCCTGATTGTTGAAACGATAAAGAAACGGCGAAGCATAAGAGTGCATGCTCTCTTCGCGCGCGTCGGTTTGGCGGACATGTTTCCAGATTTCCCGGCCCGTGGCTTTGTCGAGCGCGAGCACGATCTGCTCGTTGGAATGCAGAAGCTGCAAATACAACCGATCGCCTTCGAGCAGCGGCGAAGACGACATGCCGTGATACATGCTGAAAGGCTTGTAGCGTTCTTGCAGATCGAATTTCCAGATTTCCTTGCCGTCGAAATCGTAGCAAGCCAATAAGCCGGTGCCCAATTTCACCCAAACATGTTTTCCATCGGTCGATGGCGAGGGCGACGCGGCATTGCTCTCGTCGCGACGAATATCGTAATTCCCGCTGGCCAGCGCGTTTTTCCACAGTAATTTGCCGGAGGTGGTGGCGCACAAAAAAACCAGCGCCGAGCCTTCAGCGGAGGTGAGAAAAATGCGATCCTGCCAAATGATCGGCGTCGCCGGCGCCGGCCCCGGCAATTCCAAACGCCATTTCACATTTTCGGTTTTGCTCCATTTGGCAGCGATGCCGGTTTCCGTGCTCGTGCCATCATTGCGCGGGCCGCGCCAGCGCGGCCAGTTTTCAGTTTGCGCTTCGGCGAAAGCTCCCCAAAGCATGACGGCGCCCACGCAAGCTGTTTGCAACAGCAAAAATTTTTGTCTCATGAGAAATCCCTTCCGCAAAAAGTTCGCGCCGGATTTTGCTTGGCTTGACAGATGAAAATCTTTTTACAAGACGATTTGTCGCAAAATAGGTTCAAAGCCGGGCGGTGGCAAATTCATCACAATTTTGTTTGCATTTAAAAATAAAATGATTTATTTTAGCAAAATGCAAGAACAATTTTAAAAGGAAAAATTTCACTCCTCAAAGGCTTTGAATACGCGGCGGTTTATGTCGTTTCTCCGAAACAATTTTTTGCCGATTGCGCTGCTGTTGATTTTTGCGGCGACGCTCATCACGCCGCTCGCGGCCACTTTTCTTTCGCAGCAAACCGATCCTTGCGGCATG
>JBOHQZ010001672.1:0-1129 GCA_050732275.1 bacterium | reverse complement strand
GCAATCGGCTTTGGGCTTCAGCGATGATTTCGTTGAGGGAGGCGGTCTTGCCCTCTTTCATCGCCGACCACATTTTCTCCTCAAATTCTTCCTGCGCGGCAACCCGCTCGCCCCGATGGTATTGCTGTAACAACGCCGCGGTCATGATATATCGGCGCAGATCGAGGTGCTCGACCGTCAGAAACAGACGCGGCGATCCCGGCGTTTTCTCGGTGGAATCGAGGCGGGTGGAATTGATTCGCACTTCAAAATGGCCGCCGGCCTCGGCGTTGTCCGTCAGCAGCAAATCACCGGAATCCCCACGAAATTTGTATTTGGCCTCTTTGCCATTGATCGAAACGGAGCCTTCAGCTTTGCCAAGATCGGCCGTAAGATACACCGGAAAGCCGGCCCATTCTTTGGGAAGAAAGATGACGCGACGAAATTCCAGACTGCCGTTCGCAGCCAGCGTATCGATGCCTTCGACTTCGTAGGTTCCAAAAATACGGCCGAGCAGACGGCTATCGTAGCGCAAGGGTACGACCCGGCGCACTTCGTATTTGCCAAATTGCAAGCGCATTTGCCAGGAACCGGGCGCTTGAAATCCCGATACAATAGTGGAAATCGGAACGCGAAAATTCAACGGACGCAGTGCACCGGCGTGCAGCACAAAATTTTGCTCGCGGCCGATTTGCACACCGCGTTTCGCATCCAAGCGCTCGATGGCAGAGACGCGTTGCGAGCGCGGAGCTCGCGAAGCGGCGCCCGTCGGAGCGAAAAAGCGCACGCGACAATCTCCCAGCGCTTGCTGCTGCGGATTGGAAATAATGGCTTGCAGCGCGACGATTGGAACGTTGTCGCGGCTCAAGAGAAGGTCATCCGCCAATTCAAGGGGGCGAATGCGAATTTGCTCCGGATCGGCGCGCGGAATGGTCACGAGCCGTTCCGGAATTTCAGCTTGAATGGTCAAGCCTGTGCCACTCGCAATTGTATTGCGCCCGACAAAACGGGCCGACAGCATCCATTCGCCGACAATATTGACCACTTTGAAAAGAACGCTGTTCCAACCTTTTTGCAACGTGACTTGCACGGTATCATCATCGAAACGATGCGTGCGGCGGTCGGTGCGCTGTAACGCCGACACACTATT
>JBOHQZ010001671.1:0-1129 GCA_050732275.1 bacterium | reverse complement strand
TACGTCGCCAGCCTCTATCTCGCCGAAGAGAGAACAGAAAGAACCGTCGAGACTTTTTCCGTTCTGGCCATTTGCATCGCCGGTCTCGGCCTGTTTGGCTTGACGGCGTTTGCAGCGGAGCAACGCACCAAGGAAGTCGGCATCCGCAAAGTTCTCGGCGCTTCGGTCGCCAGCGTTCTCTCTTTGCTGTCAAAGGATTTTGTCAAGCTTGTGTTTGTCGCCAATCTCTTCGCGTGGCCCATGGCGTGGTACGCGATGAACCGCTGGCTGCAAAATTTTGCCTACCGCATCGAGATCGGCTGGTGGATTTTTGCACTTGCCGGCATCGCCGCATTGGCTGTTGCGCTTCTTACCGTGAGTACGCAGGCCATTCGAGCCGCGCTGGCAAATCCGGTTGAAGCGCTGAGATATGAATGAAACGTGAGACGTAAGACGTAAAAATCTCACGCCTCGTTAAAAAGAGGGAGCGCGGACTTTCCTGTCCGCGACATGCTGGTGGGCTGAAAGTCCACACTCCCTTCGACAAAGGAGATGACGATGATCCTGCAATCTTGTTTGAAAGGCGCGCTGCGTAACTTGCGGCCTAATAAAATTTATACACTGTTGAACATCGCCGGATTGGTGGCAGGGACCGCAGTCGTTTTGTTCATCGCGCAGTACGTCGTGTTCGAGCACAGCTACGAAACGTTCATTCCACGCCATCGGGATTTGTACCGCGTTTATCTCGAGCGCTATCAAGACAACGTTTTGAAAACACAGTCGGCGACGATTTTCCCCGCGCTTGCTCCCGCCATACTTGCGGAGCTTCCTGAAGCGGAAAATTCCGGCAGGCTGGTGCGGGCCGACGGTGTCGTGCTTCGCGAGAATGCGAGATTCAACGAGGAACGTATCTATCATGCCGATGCCTCGATCCCTGCGATGTTCGGATTGCAGTTTCTGCGGGGCGACGCCAACACTGCTTTGGCGAACGCCGGCGCGGTTATTATATCTGAAACGATGGCAAGAAAATATTTCGGCGATGACGATCCTCTCGGCAAAACGCTCAAGCTCAGCTCGAATACGCTCGGGCTTAATTTTTTGGAATCGTATCTCGTGCAAGGCGTGTTCCGCGATCAGCCGGCCAACACGC
>JBOHQZ010001670.1:0-1133 GCA_050732275.1 bacterium | reverse complement strand
CGGTTTTGACCTACCGCCTGGCCGATCTCGGCGCTGATGCGGCGCTCGTGCTGACGCCGGGCTATTATCGCGACCTGCTCGCACCCGAGGCCATGCGCCGTCATTTTGAAGCCGTGGCGGAGGCTTCGCCGATTCCCATTCTCCTGTATAACGTGCCGAGATTCACCGGCGTCAATTTGCCCGTCGATCTCGTTGTGAGTCTTGCGCAACACCCCAATCTTATCGGTATAAAAGATAGCAGTGGCCAGCTCAGTCAGCTTGTCGAGCTGCGCGAGAAAGTGCCGTCACATTTTCAATTGATCATCGGCACGGATTCTATTTTTCTCGGCGGACTGGCGCACGGCGTGCGCGGGGCGATTTTAGCGGTGGCGAACGTGGCGCCGCGCGAATGCGTCGAGCTGTTCAACGCTGTGGAGGACGAGAAGTGGGATGTGGCGCAGGCTTTGGCCAATCGCATTGCGCCGGTCGGCCGCGCTGTCGCCAGCCGTTTCGGCGTGCCTGGTTTGAAAGCCGCGCTCGACGAGTTGGGCTATTTCGGCGGCGATCCACGGCCGCCGCTGCTGCCGGTGAGTGAAAAAGTGCGCGAAGAGATTCGGCTGCTTTTGCAGCAAGCCGGGTTGCTGGCTTGAAGCTGGTTTGATGAATAACTGAAATCCCAACTTGGATGAACTGGAACCAAAAGTTTTTGCACCGCGAATTGACGCCAATGAACGCGAATACAAAATTCGCGCCTATTCGCGCTCATTAGCGGTTGAATTTTTTCGGAGCAATGATATATGAACAACAATGTCGTCCCACAGCAAATTAACATCGAGCTTGGCGAGAAAGAAGCCGAGGGCATTTACTCGAATTTGGCGATCATCAACCACACGCCGTCGGAGTTCGTCATCGACTTCGTGCGTTTTTTCCCCGGCGTGCCGAAAGCGCGCGTCCACGCCCGCATCGTCACGACCCCGCAGCACGCGAAAGCATTGGTGCGCGCCCTGGAAGAGAACATCCAAAAATATGAAAGCACTTTCGGGGAAATCAAGCTTTTGGGAGATCCGAAAACGAAGGAGTTCGGCTTCAAGCCGGTGGCCGAGAGCAGCACCACGGCCAAGGCTGAATGAGCGCCGCGACATCCCGTTCCATAT
>JBOHQZ010001669.1:0-1134 GCA_050732275.1 bacterium | reverse complement strand
TGAGCGCGGCGCCGCTATATACTCGCATTAGAATGAGAAAGAGCAAAGAAATAACAGCGATAATCACTGCCTGGGTAATGGCCATCGGCATGTCGCCATTGAGCTTGGCATTGTAAATTTCCACCGTGAGAAAACGCCAGTTGCCGCCAAAGAGATAGGGCGCGGTGAAGCTGGCCATGGAACTCATGAACACGAGCAACGAAGCGCCGAGAATGGCCGGCAAGAGTTGCGGTAAAATAACGCGCCGCCACACCAGCCAGCGTTTGGCGCCGAGGCCGCGCGCCGCCTCTTCGAGCGCCGGGTCGGTTGCCTGCAGCGCGTTGCGGACGAAAAGAAAAAAGTAAACATAAAAACTGTAAACATGCACGACCAAAATCGCTGTTACCCCTCTCATCACCAATGGCGGTTGCGATAATCCCCAAAGCCATTGCAGCAAGCGCGGCAGCATGCCGGTTTCTCCCAAGAGAAAATAAAACGCCAGGACGCCGACCAACGGCGGCAGCAAAATCGGCATCGTCACCAGGACGCCGAACAGCTTGCGGCCGGGAAAATCGAAGCGGCTAAAGAAAATCGCCAGTGGAATTCCAAAAAATGCCGAGAACGCCACCGTCAACACGGAAATGTTGACGCTGCCGAGCAAGGCTTGCCAGTTTGCCGACCGATTGAAATCAAAAAAACGACGATAGGTGGCGAGCGAGAGCTGGCCATCCACGAACAAGCTGTCGCGCACCAGCACGGCGATGGGAAAGAGAATGGTGATCGTTAGAATAAAAAAGAGGGGGAGAAGCAGAGGCCAGTTGCCGAGTGCGAGGGGGCGAAGCTTCATGAATTTGCTATAAAAAGACGTTTGTAGTTACGCCTTTAGGCGTTAGAGGTTTGGGCAACATCAACACCTGAAAGCATCACTTCGAAATCAATTTTATTTTCATCTTTTGGCCATCACAATATATCAACTGAAATCCATTAAATCAAGATGAAATCGCGATACGTTTCTTTACTGCTCTCCACCCCCTCGACACACTCCCAACCCTCCGGCACGCCCTGCACCATGAATTGCGCTGAACTGCGTTGCAACGCTTGCAATGTTGAAAGAAATTTAGTATATTTCAAAAAATGGCTTTAGTCAACCAGGAG
>JBOHQZ010001668.1:0-1135 GCA_050732275.1 bacterium | reverse complement strand
CACCCAGCCATCTCTTGAGCCCCTCTTCAGCGCCGACATAAACGATGCGACCTTGGTTTATTGCTACGGCCTTGGCCCACGATCGTGTGGCATCCATTGTATAGATCGCGCCGTTGCGCAGCACCCATTCTGCCGTCGGGTCATTGTCTTGATTGGTCGAACAATGCAGCGATAGACTTGAAGACGCGATGACGAGCAATAGCCACCATCGGTTCGTTCTATCCATGACCAGCCTCGCGCGGAATGAAATAATGAAATTCATTGGCTTCACACGGATCAAAAAAGCACACAGATAAAGTCAAGAAACGATTTCTCTAAACGTTTTTGATCCGCGTGATGAAATTTTTTGAGTTTTTCCGAAATTGTGGCAAAAATTAGTGTGAGTGAAAAGATACATCTCCAACTTTTAAAAGTCAAGCAACCTTTTTCGTTTTTTGCGTACTTGATGATTCAGGCAAAATAACTTGCTTTTATTTCACTAACGCGTTAGCTTGCATTATGCTGCAAAATCTCAACCTCGAACAAGCCGCTTTACACGCGGCCAATAATCTCATCGATCTGGCGCTGGCGGAAGATTTAGGCGAGGCCGGCGACATCACTTCGCGCGCGATGGCGAGCGGGAGCTTGGCGCGCAAGATGAAAATCGGCAGCGCGGTGATCATCGCCAAGGCGCCCGGTGTTGTGGCCGGGCTTAAAATTGCCGACCGCGTGTTCCAGCGTATTTATCCGCCGGTCGACGTGGAATTGCGCGCGCAGGACGGTGCGCGGGTCGTGCCGGCACAACAAGTGGCGCATCTCTACGGCCCCATGGCCTCGATTCTCGCCGGTGAGCGGGTGGCGTTGAATTTTTTGCAGCGGCTTTCCGGTGTCGCCACGTTAACAAACAAATTTGTCGAGACGGTGACAGGCGCCAAAGCGAAGATTCTCGATACGCGCAAAACCACGCCCGGTTGGCGCGTATTGGAAAAGTATGCGGTACAATGCGGCGGCGGCCGCAACCATCGCCTGGGGCTGCACGACATGTTTTTGATCAAGGAAAATCACATTGCGGCTGCCGGCAGCATTGCTGCCGCCGTGGAGAAGTGCCGGGAATTTGGCCGGCGCCATGGCCGCAATTGGGGCTTGGAAGTGGAAG
>JBOHQZ010001667.1:0-1136 GCA_050732275.1 bacterium | reverse complement strand
TTTTTTGCGCGCGGCGGCAATCTGAAGCCGCGCTTGCAAACGTATATTTTTAAACGTACTTTGAGAAAAGTGGAAGTCTAAAAGCATTGGCCAAGGCCCGCGCAATCGGAGCATGCCCAACCCCGCCAGGGCCGGAAGGCAGCAACGGTAAGCGTTGTGATGATGTGCCGCGGGAAACCTTGGCCAATTTATAATTTGCAATTTTAAATTTTCAATTGAAAATTTAAAATTGAGAATTGCAAATGGACAATGAGCTATCTCGTACTGGCCCGCAAGTGGCGGCCGCGACAATTTTCGGAAGTGGTGGCGCAAGAGCACGTCACTCGCACGCTGGAAAATGCGATTACGCAGAACCGGTTGGCCTCCGCCTATCTTTTTACCGGGCCGCGCGGCGTCGGCAAAACGACGATGGCGCGTTTGCTGGCTAAAGCCGTCAATTGCGAGACCGGGCCGACGATCACGCCGTGTGATGCCTGCTCGACCTGTGTTGAAATTGCCGAGGGCCGCAGCCTCGATGTTTTGGAAATCGACGGCGCTTCCAATCGCGGCATCGACGAGGTACGCAACCTACGGGAGAGCGCCCGCTACACGCCGACCAAAGGCAAGCGCAAAATCTACATCATCGACGAAGTCCACATGCTCACTGAGCCGGCGTTCAACGCGCTGCTCAAAACGCTCGAAGAGCCGCCGCCGCACGTGCTCTTTATTTTTGCCACCACCGAGGTACACAAAGTTCCGGCCACGATTCTCTCCCGCTGCCAGCGCTTTGATTTTCGCCGCGTGCCCCTGCCGGAAATCGTCGGGCAATTGCGCAACATCTGCCAAAAAGAAAGCGTACAGATTGACGAAACCTCGCTCGCGCTCATTGCCAAAAAGGCCGAGGGCAGCATGCGCGACAGCCAGAGCCTGTTGGATCAAGTCATCGCCTATTGCGGCCAGCAGGTGAAGGCGGAAGACATCGCGCAGCTTTTCGGCATCATCGAGCAAGAGATCTTTTTCGCCTGCACCGACGCCATGGCCAGGCAGGACGTTGCCAAAGGCCTGGCGCTCAGCGAGCAAATTTATACGACCGGCTATCATCTCGGCGAGTTTCTCGAGCGGCTTTCCGAGCATTTGAGCAACATTCTCATGACGCG
>JBOHQZ010001666.1:0-1137 GCA_050732275.1 bacterium | reverse complement strand
TTGTTTTCTCTTTTTAAATCCCTTACCCAAATTTCTCCCGTTTCGCCTCGCGCGTCATCAGATCGCTCACCGCCTGTTTCGGATCTTTATTCTCAAAGAGAACGCGATGGACTTCGGTGGTGATGGGCATTTCGACATTGTGCAGTTGCGCCAGACGATAGGCCGCTTGCGTGGTGCGAACGCCTTCGGCGACCATCATCATCTCATGCAAAATTTCTTCCAACTTTCTGCCCCTGCCGATTTGCTCGCCGACATGACGATTGCGGCTCTTGCGGCTCATGCAAGTCACGAAGAGATCGCCCATGCCGGAGAGCCCGGCAAACGTCATCGGGTCGGCGCCGAGCTTCGTGCCGAGTCGCGTGATCTCCACCAAGCCCCGCGTCATCAGCGCGGCTTTGGTGTTGTCGCCGAAACCGGCGCCATCGACAATTCCAGCAGCCAGCGCAATGATATTTTTGAGCGCGCCGCCAAGCTCGACGCCGACGACATCGTGATGCGTATAAACCCGAAAGTACGGATTCATGAAAATTTCCTGCACTGCTTTGGCCGCCGCGAGATCGTTTCCAGCGGCAACGACAGCCGTGGGAATATGATTCGCGACTTCGGTAGCCAAACTCGGCCCGGAGAGCACCACCACCGAAATCGAATCTCCCAATAAAGTGGCGATAACTTGACTCATCCGCAAAAGCGTGTCGGTTTCGATTCCTTTCACAGAACTGATGACGATTGCGCCGGATGACAAAGAACGAAATTGCTGCACTACCGCGCGCAAACCGTGCGAAGGCGTCACGAGCAAAAGAAACGCCGCTTCATGCGTCGCTTCATCAAGATTTGCCGTGAAATGCAAACTCGTCGGCAAAGTCACACCCGGCAGATAATCTGCGCTTTGACGCTTTGTCGAAAGCTCTGCTACCAACTCAGGCCGCCGTGCCCAAATCGTGACGTGATGGCCATTTTCACCAAGCACTTTGGCGAGAGCCATGCCCCAACTTCCCGCACCGATCACGCCGATTCGTGCCATCCGTCAAACTCCAATTTTTAACACGGACTTTATGAACACACGCTGACTGCCACCAAGTATCGACACACACCAGACAAATGACGAGCGAATGAGGATTTCAAACAGTTTCGTCAAAG
>JBOHQZ010001665.1:0-1137 GCA_050732275.1 bacterium | reverse complement strand
CTGACTTGGGGCGCGCCGCAAGGTCTCTGGCTGGCTAATCACAAAACGCTTTGTGTTTTGCTTTCTTATGCTACGCTCATTTTCGAGGTTGGATTTATTGCTGCGATTTTCCTGCCGCGCTTGGCGCCGTGGTTTTTACTCGCTGGCTTTTCATTTCATTTGGGAACGTTCATCACCATGCGCACGTTCTTCGAGTTTCTCTGGCTGACGTATCCAGTGTTCTTCAATTTCGAGAAAATCGGCGCATGGCTTCGCCGGCATATTACGGCGCCGCGGGGTATCACGAAGTTCGCCGTGCTATTCGACGGCCAATGCCCGCTATGCATCCGCAGCGTGACGACGGTGGATCTTTTCGATTGGCGCGGCAAATTCGTTTTTCGCGATGTGAATGATTGGGAACAAGTCGCGCGCGATTATCCCGGTCTCGATCAGCAAAAGAGTTTGGAAGAAATGCAAGTGACCATCCCGCACCCCGGAGGCTATGAAGCTTTGGCGGGATTTTACGCGTTTCGCAAAATTGCACAGCATCTGCCGCTCGGCATGTTGGTGTGGCCGTTTTTGTTTATTCCTGGCGTTCCGTTTGTGGGCACTCGCGTCTATCGCTTTATTGCCTCGCGCCGAAAGCGCCGCACCGGGGGCGCACGGTGCAGTTTTCATACGTGTGAAATTCCAGTCACCAGTAATCAGTGAACAGTAATCAGTTATTGACGCATGAAGAATTGGAAACTCCTGATCTCCTTGATGATTATCTTCTGGCTCGGTTTGCAGCTTTGGACCGGCGTCACGTTCAGAGATCAAACCTGGCCGTTCATCGGCTTTCCGATGTATGCGCACAAACGCGGCGTGACGTTCGATAACGAAGTGCAGAAAATCATATTGCGCGGCGTTACCGTGGAAGGAAAAGAGGTGGAAGTGATTCCGGAAGATTTCGGTATGTACAGCACGCCGTGGGATAACAGCGTCATGCCCAAATTAAAAGACCCCACAGGCAATCGCGAAACCGCGGCGCGCCTCATCGAAGATTACAACCGCCGTCATCCGGAACGGCCGGCGCTGAACGGCATGAAGCTAATCATGATTCATTGGAAAATGACCGAGACTGTGCCGGTGGAAATGCCGCCGGATACGGTGCTGTAT
>JBOHQZ010001664.1:0-1138 GCA_050732275.1 bacterium | reverse complement strand
TGGCGTGAAGGCTCACAAGCAGCCGCAAACTCATTTCCCTTTAACCTGATTCGCCCAATATCATGAAATTCAGGACGCCGTTATTTTTCCTCTTTCTGGTATTGCTGCCGCAGTTCTTTCCCAACAACCTCTTATCACAAGCTCAGCAACCATCCGGAATCGCCAAGCCCACCGTTGACGACGACACAAGGTTCACCACCGTCGGCAGTATCGGAGTCACCATCACCAACTTTGGCACGATCGGCGACGGGTTTGCCGTGCAATCTCCCGTCGACCAGCCTTCGTGTGAATATCCGCGCGGCTCCGGCATCGAGCACCTGTTCGTCGGCGGCTTGTGGGTTGGCGGAAGGCGGGATGACGGCACCATTCTCGTCACCACCGGCGCCAGAGATATTCCCTCGCTACGAGACGTCGCCGCCGGTTTTGAGTTCTCCAATTCCGCCGATCCCAACGACGTGGTGCGCGAGCGCTCCAGTATTATCGACAACCCCTTCTTCGATCCCAACGCCGTCAGCCATCAGGATTTTATCGCCAATTTCACCGATTCCAACCTCGTGGTTCCCGGCACCACCATCAGAATTCCCCAACACACCCCGATCAATATTTCCGTGCATTTGGAATCCTACGCCTGGAACTTCCCTTTTGCCGATGCGTTTGTGATTCTGAATTACACGATCAAAAACACCGGCAGAAGAAGGCTCAATGATGTCTACGTGGGAATCTGGTCCGACATGGTCGTCAGAAATACCAATATCACCCCGCCTCGCGTTGGCACGCCTTTTTATCAACACCGCGCCGGCAGTTATATTGATTCATTGCGGCTGGCCTACGCGTATGATTACGACGGCGACCCGGGCTTTACGGACGGCGGCCTCTACGCCGCCCTGAAAGTTTTGGGCGCCACCCCACAAGCCAATGACGCCACTTACAGAACCAAATCCTTATTTAATTCCTGGTTGTTTAGAAATGCGAGCGACCCGTTGTTTTTTTCCCCGCAAACGGATATCGAATCTTACGAAAAAATGCGCTCGCCTTTGACGCGGGAAATTATAAAAAATTTTCTTGAAGGCGTTGCCGCCAATCACATGACGCTGATTTCAACCGGCCCCTTCCGCAGCATCGATCCGGACTCTTCCAT
>JBOHQZ010001663.1:0-1142 GCA_050732275.1 bacterium | reverse complement strand
GTTTGCGCGAGCGCTGCCCCGGCCAACGCCACCAATGCCACGAGAACGGTAGAAAAGGCCTTTTGCATCACAGCCTCCTGTGTGGTTTTGATTAAAGTAAACATGAGTTGATTGATGACAGAAATCCGTCTTTTTCTCCATCGCTCTCACACAGAGAAGCTCGAAGAGGTGCGTCGAGGCGTATTGTATTGAGGTGATAAACACGGCCCGTTCCCCATCTCTCTCGCACAGAGAAGATTGAAAAAGTGCGTCAGGTAGATTGACGTGAGGTAATAAACTCAGCTTTATCGGGCGACGTTTCTATAGTACCAACTTTTTGGCTTGATGCGTAAAAAATATAAAATGGAGTGCAAAACAACCGGTGCAGGGATTTTGCACTCCAGTTCATTTTTTAAAAAGCGCCTCTGCCTCTACTTGGCTAAAAACATGCGCCTGGTTGCAGTAAAATTGGGCGTGACCAGGCGATAAAAATACACGCCGCTCGACACCTTTTCTCCCCGGTTATTCTGCGCATTCCAGCGGACGGCATGAACGCCGGCAGCAAACTCCCCGTCCAACAGCGTGCGTATCTCTTCACCCATGCTGCTGAAAATTTTTATGGCCACATGGCTGGCCTCCGGAAGCTGAAAACGAATTTCCGTTTCAGGATTGAACGGGTTGGGAAAATTTTGAGCCAGACCGTAGCTCTCCGGCAAAAGCGCCGCCTCAAGAGCGGGTTTGGGGGCGCCATCCGTCGCCAATTTCGCCAAGGCGGAGCCATTGCAATTGCCAAACACGGTGTGAGCCGGACCGTCATCCGCCGCCGAGTTGTTTCCACATTGATCGGGCGGCACCGAAACTTTATAAGCCGCAGTTGCTACATTGCCGCTGGGGTCGCTCACCTGCAAATTGATGGTATATACGCGACCGTTGCCTCCTACCGAACGCTCTGCGCGTAGCATCGCCGACTGGCAATCGTCCGCGATCACTATATCGTTGGTGGTGGCGCCATCGCCCAATAAGCAGATATGGATCAGGCCTAAATTAATGCACAAATCTCCGGAAGCATCATCCGGCTCATCGCTGCTGATTGAGACGATTTTCACCTCGCTGAGAGGAATGCTTCCTGCACAATCATCGCTCACCGTTGCAAGGCACTGCGC
>JBOHQZ010001662.1:0-1143 GCA_050732275.1 bacterium | reverse complement strand
GCTCGTTGGTCGCGAGCATGTAATCGAAGCCGTGGGGCAGCTCTTGCTCAAACCCCAAGCGCGGTTAGTCACATTGACCGGCCCCGGCGGCATCGGCAAGACGAGCCTCAGCCTGCAAATCGCAACCAGTCTGCTCGATGAATTTGCGCATGGCGTATTTTTTGTCGGCTTGGCCGCGATCTCCGAACCTGAATTGGTTCTCCCTACCATTGCCCAAACCCTGGGCCTTCGTGAAAATCGCAGCAAGCCGCTGCACGACAGCGTCAGCGAATATCTGCGTGATAAACATTTGCTGCTCGTGCTCGATAATTTTGAGCAAGTGGTTGTCGCCGCCTCGGTCGTCGCCGATTTACTCGCCGCTTGCGCGCATTTGAAAATTCTCGCCACGAGCCGCATTGTGTTGCACCTCAAGGGAGAGCGCGAGTATCCGGTAGAGCCGCTGCGGGCTCCGGATCCACAAGCGATGATCTCGAAAGATTCTTTTTCGCAATATGCCGCAGTCGAGCTTTTCATTCAGCGCGCCATCGCCGTCAAACCGGATTTCGAAGTGAGCAATGAGAATGCGCCCGCCATTGCCGAGATTTGTTTTCGCCTCGAGGGCATGCCGCTCGCCATTGAATTGGCCGCGGCGCGCCTCAAGCTCTTCTCGCCGCAAGCGCTGCTGACGCGTCTCGGCAGCCGCCTCGAAATTCTGCGCGGCGGGCCGCGCGACATGCCGGCCCGGCATCAAACCTTGCGGCAAGCGATTGCCTGGAGCTACGATTTGCTTTCACCCGCCGAACAAGCGTTCTTTCAACGGCTGGCGGTGTTCGCCGGTGGTTGCTCTTTGGAAGCGGTGGAAGCGATTTGCCATGCGGCCCCGCACCGCGGGGCATTCGATGCCCTCGACAAACTTACCGCTTTAATCGATAAAAGTCTGCTGCGGCAAGAACAAACGCCAGAGGGTGAGCCGAGATTTGTGATGTTTGAAACTATTCGTGAATTTGCGCTTGAACGCTTGCAAGCGAGTGAGGAGTACGAAGCAATGCGACGCCGTCACGCTGATTTTTTTCTGGCGTTGGCGGAACAAGCCGAGCCGGCGCTGATCGGACCAAAGCAAGGTCTCTGGTTGAACACCCTCGAACGCGAGCACGACAATTTGCG
>JBOHQZ010001661.1:0-1145 GCA_050732275.1 bacterium | reverse complement strand
GCCGGATCGCGCGCGTGTAAAACTCTGTAGCCTTCCCCGAAGGCCCATACGCCTCGAGCCGCCCACCAACCAAAACTCTTGAAGCTGGTCCGGCCGTCGCGGTTAATCGCATGATCGGCAAAAATGAAATTGTAAAACTGGCCGTCGCCGGCTTGCAGATAGCGGCAAAAATCAATCAACCGCCGGGCGCGGCGCAAACTCGAGGTGTCGCCAGTGACTTCAAAATGGCGCAGATAAACCACGGCCGCGCGCGCCGCATCATCGACGCACGCAATGCCTTCGTTGCTGGCGTCAACCCATTTATAGTCGGGATATTCCGAATAAATGTGGATGATGGCCATCAGTTGGCCGTCAATCGTCACTTCTTCATAAAGGTGGTTCAGATGCGCCAAGTTGGTCAGCCGGAGATGAACCCGCTCGCTCTGTGCAAAAGCGCACTGCAGAGTCAAAAAAACCAATAAGCAGGAAAAAGTTATCCGCTGAACTTCACCGAAATCACCGAGTGTCGCCGAAATTTTTTTCCGGCGAATCTCGGTGGCTTCGGCGTTTCTTGGCGGTGATTTTTTTTGCTTTTTTTGCAACGATCGCACTTGCATAGAATAAAATAATTCCGTGAGCTGTTCCCTACGGGCGTAGCCATTTCCGTGAGCGAATCATTTTTTCTTTAGGGTTTTATCCGGGCGATTCGTAAAATCCGGATTCAATAATCGTTTTCTTGTTGATTCATTCTTTCAATCCGGTTGCCGCCATGCTTTCAATAAAATACTTTTGGAAAAAAGCGTAAGCCACAACGATGGGCAAGGCCAGGAGAGTTGCTGCGGCCAATTGCACGCCGAGCTGGCTCTCTGCCGCGCCGCCGGTCACGAACAGGGCGACAAGCTGGGGCATCACCATCAGCTCGCTTTTGCGAATGGCCAACATCGGCCACAACACTTCATTCCAGATTCCCATGAAGGTGAGAATACCGGCGGTGATCAGGGTCGGCACCGACAGCGGCCAGAAGATGCGAAAGAGAATGCCGAGCTCGCTCGCGCCATCGATGCGCGCCGCATCGAGCACATCCTGTGGAATGGTTTTGAAGGCTTGGCGAAACATGAGCACGCTCAACGCATTGAGGCCATACGGCACAATCAGCGCGAGATACG
>JBOHQZ010001660.1:0-1148 GCA_050732275.1 bacterium | reverse complement strand
GATCATAGCCGAGCCGATTTATTTGAGCTTCGGTGAGAACCGCGTCGCCGCTTCGGCCTTGACGATACTGACGATATTCGCGCAGTGCTACCTCTGCGCCCTGGGCGATAATATTTTTGAGCAGCGTTTTCGCCGGTGAATTATATGGCTCGTAGTGCAGCCAATCGAGTGCAGGGTGAGTTCCGCCAACGGCGTCATTGATAATCTCGCGAATGATCGACAGACCGTTGGCACTATTCGTGAAAACCGCCACGGCCATTTTCTGTTTCTCGAATGCGACAATATAGGCTTTGCTGTTGCCGTTGTCGCCCCAGTGCCAGAACGAAATGCCTTCATCCGTATTCTGCAAGCCCCAGCCCAATGCCCATGAGATATATGGCGAGAGCTTGCCAACCGGACGATCGATCGTATTCGTGCCGCCTTCATCGACTTGAACCTGCGGCGTCAACATCGACTTCGCAGTTTCCTTCTTCAGTCCCGTGCCTTTTAAAATTGCCGCCACGAATTTTCCATAATCCGGCGCCGTTGTATTCAAGCTTGCAGCGGCATTAGCCTCGGTCACTTTGTTGAGGCCGGTCGGTTTGCCGATGAAATTATGCTTGTATGCTTTCACGCGCTCAAATTTTTCCTGCCAAACAAAACTGCTGCTGTTCATGCCGAGCGGAGCGAAAACCATTCTTTTCATGAAGACATCAAACGGCTCGCCGGTCAAATGCTCGACGGCTTTGGCGAGATAAACAAAGCCCTCGCCGGAGTAGCTGAATTTTTCTCCCGGCGTGAAAAAAATCTTCAACACCGGACTGCCGTCTGGCCGCCAATTGGGAAAACCGGTAGTGTGACTTAATACACGGCGCGCGGTGATTTGGTTCAAACGCGGATCGTCGCCGACATCGTAATTGCCGGACAAGTATTGATTCAATGGTTTGTCCAAATCAAGCTTGCCGCTGTCCACAAGCTTGAGAACGGCATAAGCGAACACCGGCTTGCTTAGTGAGGCCGCTTCAAAAACGGTGCTGTCAGTCACCGGCGCTTTGGTTTCGGCATTTTTCACGCCGAAGCCGTGATGCCAGACGAGTTTCCCATCGCGAATGAGTGCAATCGAGAGGCCAGGCACGTCACCATCTTGCATCAATTGTGGAATACGTTGC
>JBOHQZ010001659.1:0-1150 GCA_050732275.1 bacterium | reverse complement strand
CCCATTTTGTTGCCGACCGCCAACGCCTTGCGGTCTTTCTCGGTCATGGCGGGCATGACGAGATCGCGCTCGAGCACGGTCACCGCTTTGTTTTGGCCGATCTCGCCGCCGTTCAATACCCAGAGAGCCACCCATTCGCTTTCGATGGCGACGACTTGCGCCAAAACTTCCGCATCGATTCTCAGCAGATCACCGACTTCCAACTGTTTGGCGATGTTCTCCGGATTGAGATTCATATCCGTTGCCTCGCCGGCGACGTGTTTGAAGTGAATGCGAATCGTGCTATTCTCGCGCACCACCACCTTGCCGCCGGCGAGATCGCTGGTGCGAACCTGCGCGCCTTCGGAATCCAGGCACACCGGCACTTTGGTGCGCGTTTGAATAAATTCCACAATCTCCGCCACTTTTTCCAACTTGGTGTGCGAGAGATTCAAGCGGAACAAACTTACTCCTATCTCCTCGAGCCGACCAATCACCCGGTCGTTGAGCGAAGCCGGACCGAGCGTGCACCAAATCTCTTTGCTCATAATTGATGACCTCCGTCAAAATTACATTTTTGTTGTCAATGTAAAAACGAGCGGCCATTGCAGCGGAAAATCTCTTAGATGCAGGCGCGAAGTTGTATCCCGCGCAATGCGCTCAGAACCTGTAAAAAAACGTCAACGCCGCAATCGTATTTGCATCCAGGCCGGCACGCTGATAATTTTCGATTCTGAAATTGGGCATGACGTTGACATTTTTATCGGGAGCAAAGTCCAAGCCGGCGATGATCAAGGTGTTGCCGTCGTCATCCAGATCGGTGTTGGGATCATAGATATCAAAACGACCGAAGAGCTTGACTTTTTCGGCGGCTTTAACCGCGCCAAAAATAGAAACGCCGGATTCCGTTCGATCATTGTTATTAGCCAGCGCTTTGTTGCTGTTTTTCCGAAAAATTTCCACACCGCCGTGAAAGTTGGGCTTTTGGAGACCGGCAAAAAGCGCGAGGGTATTTTTGTCTCTGCCGTCATTGCCGCCTTCATAATCAACGTAGGGAACGATGAAATAAGCGCTCTGGAACTTGAGCGGTACGCTCAAATAAACTCTCTTATTCTCATCCGTTTCACCTCTTACTCCCGCGCCATTTGCCAACATGATCTGATAATTCAAC
>JBOHQZ010001658.1:0-1152 GCA_050732275.1 bacterium | reverse complement strand
TCGCCCGCAGCACGCGCATCACTTGCTCGCGGCAATCCTGCAAGTCGAGATAGGTTGACGAGACGTAAACTTTAGCCATAGAAATTCCCCTTTATTATAAAGCTGAAACAGATTTTACTCTTGTTATAAAAATCCCCCGCGCCGTAACCGCACCCAACACAATTACCCCACCAACAACCGCCCACCAGCCGGGCGTTTCGCCGAGGAGCAGAAAAACCCAAATCGGATTGAGCAGCGGCTCGAGCACCGGAATCAAAATCGCCTCCAGCGCCGAAACGTGTTTGATCGCGGCAGCGTAAAAAATGTACGACAAGCCAAGCTGGAAGACGCCCAACAGCAACAAACCCAGCCAACTTTTGGTATCAGGCATCGATTCAAACATAAAAGGCAAACCGGCCAATGCGGCAATGAGGTTGCCGAGCAAGACGGATTCGAACGGCGAGCCGTCTTTTTGTTTGCGCAAGAAGAGCACCAGCCACGCGAATGAAACGGCGCTCATGATCGCGCAAATATTTCCCCGCCAGCCGCCGCCGGTGAGATCGTCGAGAAAGAACAACGTCATGCCGCCGATCACGAAACTGATTGTGATCCAATCCAGTCGATTCGCTTTCTCACCCAGAAACCAGGCGCCGAACAACGCCACGTAAATCGGCGCGGAGTATTGCAGCAAGATGGCATTCGCCGCGGTCGTCAATTTGTTGGCGAGGACGAACAGAATCACCGTCAGCGCGTATGCAACAGCTCCGCCGATCTGGTCAAAGGACCAATGAAAATGGGGCCGCCGGACATAAACCAGCAGAATGAGCGCCGCAATGGCACTGCGCATGCCGGCAATCGCCAACGCATTCCAATTGACTAATTTGATGAGCAGCCCGCCGAGACTCCAAAGAACGGAAGCGATGATGAGAAAGACGATGGCCTGGCGTCGTTGGGACATCAACTCCTTTCATGATAATTTTGGTTTCTGGAATCTCGAAAAAAGGCAAAAGAAATTTTCAGATACCGTATGATTCCCAACTGATAGATGAATCCAACAGATGCGCTTTAGCGGTTGGGTTCATCTATCAGTTGGGAAATAATCTTTTAGTTTATATATTATTGCGATCCCGATTGCGTCAGCGCAATGAACCCAATAATCGCCAAGATCAAAAT
>JBOHQZ010001657.1:0-1154 GCA_050732275.1 bacterium | reverse complement strand
ATGCTGTTGGGCTGGCCGTTGTGGCTCGGCGTTACGCTCGGCGCGTTGCTCTCGATGATCTACGCATTTCGCGGCGGCTTGGCGGCGATCGTGCGCACCGAATTTTTGCAATTTTCTCTGATGTACGCCGGCTTCATCGTTATTCTCGTCTTTGCCGTGCGGCAATTCGGCGGGTGGGAATTTCTCAAGAGCAATCTGCCGTCGCTGCATCTCACCTGGCACGGCGAAAATTCCCCGCAATATATTTTCGTGTGGTACTTCATCGCCATGAGCACGCTGGTCGATCCCAACTTTTACCAGCGCTGCTATGCCGCGAGAAGCGAGAAGGTGGCGCGCAACGGCATTCTGATCTCTGTGCTCTTTTGGATGTTCTTTGATTTTATGACGACGGCCACCGGTCTGTATGCCGCTGCCATCCTTCCCAATCTCGCTAATCCGGTTGAATCCTATCCGCAGCTTGCGGTAAAAATATTGCCGCCGTTTGCACGCGGCCTGTTCTTTTTGGCGCTGTTCGCGACGATCATGTCCACCATCGACGGCTATGCGTTTCTTTCCGGTATTACAATCGGCAAAGATTTGCTCGGCAAAATTTGGGGACGCAGCGAAGATCGGCTGGTGATGCGATTTTCACGATTGGGCTTGATCGTCACTTTCATTTTCGCCGTGGTCCTGGCGCTGTGGCTGCCATCAGTTGTTGATATTTGGTACGGCATCGGCACGCTCACCACCTCGGCGCTGCTCGTGCCGCTGGCCGCGAGTTTTTCAGAGAATTGGAAAATGCCGCCACGCTGGGCGCTCTTCTCCATGCTGACAAGCGCAGCAGTTTCGGGAGTGTGGATGTTGACGGGGACAAATGAAGAGTATTGGCTGGGGCTGCAGCCGATCTATCCGGGATTGGCAACTTCGGTGGGATGTTTCATTGTATCATTGGTGTTTTTAAGAGATAATAATGGCCGGCAATGAACACATCGGATGCGATATCTTTATGAATTTTTAGAAAAAGCCCCATTACAAAATCTTCACAAGAAATTTTTTGAAAAAGCGTGAGAAGGGCGGCTTTGAAATTGTCTATACTTATAGAAGGCATGACATAACAAGGCCATGATCGCCTTGCGGCGCGGGTGTCGTTGCCTAAAATTTTACAGAATCCCTAT
>JBOHQZ010001656.1:0-1156 GCA_050732275.1 bacterium | reverse complement strand
GCGCCAGGCCAATGAGACGCTGATCGCGGTGGGAAAATTTTCCGCGGCGCTGGCGCACGATCTGCGCAACCCGGTCGAAGGCCTCAGGCTCTTGTCTCGTGAGCTTGGCAAGCGCGTCGATCCGCAGAGGCCCGAGCACGAGATCGCCGACACCATCGTTCAATCGGTGGATCGCTTATCCTCACTCGTCAACCAGTCGCTGGATTTCGCGCGGCTCAACCAGCCGGTATTTGCGGCGACGGATCTTGTTGCTCTCGCGGAAGAAATTCTCCAAGAATTTCGTTTTGGTGAAGTGGAATGGAAAAAAGATTACGCCCACGGTTTGCCGCCGGTCGAAGTCGATGCGGCGCAAATCCGGCGCGTGCTGGCCAACTTGGTCCGGAACGCGCTGGAAGCGTGTCTGAGCAAAAGGGATTCGGCGCGATGCCAAATTTGCCTGGCCTTGCAAATAGACGGAAAGAAAGTGCGCATTGAAGTCGCCGACACGGGCCCGGGCATTTTCGCCGAAATACGTGAAAAGATTTTCGATCCGTTTTTTTCCACCAAGCCCGGCGGGCACGGCCTCGGTCTCGCTTTGGCCCGACAGATTATTTCCAATCACGGCGGTACGATTACATTTACCAGCGAGATAGGGCAGGGAACGCGGTTTGTGATCGAGTTGCCGATTGCCAAGTGAAGTCCGACTTCGCACCATTATTGAAAAACCATTTGGAAATATCGAACAAATGTTTAGATTTTAGGTTATGAAAAGTGCTGGAAGCAAAATCAAGAAAACCAAATTTGAAAATCAGGTTGCACAGATGGCAACGGATTTTCAAATTCAAGCTGAATTGAAAGCCATTAATGACGAATTTGCTGAAACTGTAAGTGACGGTTTGAATTTTGAAGAAGAGGTTCAAATGACACAGATAAATCTTCAGTATATTTCGGATGAAAAGGGCGTACAAATGGCTGTAATCGTGCCAATTGAACTTTGGCGTGAAATCGAATCCGAGAGAGAAACCGCGTATTTGCTCAAAAGCAAACGCGTGAAAAAGCGCCTTCTTGAGGCGAAAGATCAGCGCAAAGGTATTCCATTCCAGGAAGCACTTAAGAAGCTTGGAATTTGATCCTGCCGGCTATGACAAACGTGAATCAGAATGAACCTCAAAGCGGC
>JBOHQZ010001655.1:0-1161 GCA_050732275.1 bacterium | reverse complement strand
ACATAAGAAAAACGCAAAGTTATTCGGGCTTGTTTCTCGTGGCCGTGCAAATCATATTCACGCGCCCCTTCGGGTTGCCAGGCCTGCTCGCCTTCATCCTGGAAAAATCCGAATCGCACGATGCGGCCTTGTTGCGCCACGTAATACTCGCTCATCTGGCGGCGCAGCCGGCGCGAGTTTTTGTTCAAAAAATCGAGAATGGCGCTGTCACTATTGCCGGTCAACACGGTGAGAAGCTGCATGGGATTTTGCGGGTTGGGATTGAGCAGATACAAAATATCATCGGGAGCGGTGTAATCTTGTCCGCGAAAACGGAATCCGTGATCCAAAAGCTTGATCGGCAATTGCGGCAACAGTTGCTGCAATTGCCGATTGGAGCCGATCGCGCCGACCAACGACAGCGCCTTGTGGCCGAGGCTATCCGCCGGAAATTCGGCGTCACTGTGTACATAGCGCTTAAACCATTCCGCCTCGCGATCGCGCCGCACGTTTTTATAATACTCGCGATAGCCGTCGGCGATCTCCTGCGGCGCCGCCGGATAAATGATTTGCGTGCCACGCTGGCGATAAGCCGATTCCCACAATTGCCGGCGCGTGGGAAGTTTTGATCGCCGGTTGACGTGGCCGGATTCTGACGGCGAATTTTTCTGGAAAGCGAAACTAACCAAAAGGCCAAGTGCGGCGAGCAGGCTCAACAAAAGCCAAGTTTTAACATGCTTCATATCATTCCGCGTTGAAACTTGAATATCAATGCGAACCAGGAAATTCCGCCTGGTGCTGCACATTCTTGAGCCAATCGTAATAAGTCAATCTGATTTTTTCCCCCTCCAGCTCCAGCAGGCAAAAGCCATGATTCGCCAAATCCGGCCGCAGTTTCGTCCATTCCGGAAACTTCAGGCTTAAATCGACCCAGAGCGTTGGCGGGATGCCGTTGCTTTTGCGCTTAAGCGCCAAATGTTTGGCGTGATTTTTTTCAATGTCTTTTTTATAAATCGGGTGGCCCGCGTGGCCGATGCAGCTTCCGATAAACGGCGCCTGCGGTGATCGATCAAATAAAGCGCCATAATGCGTGTTGCCCCAAAACCAAAAGTCGATCAGCTTCTCCTGAATGAAACCTTTCAAATCGTGATACAAATCGCTGAATTTTTTGTCTCCCAGAGC
>JBOHQZ010001654.1:0-1163 GCA_050732275.1 bacterium | reverse complement strand
CCCCACATCCGTGGTGGGGCCGTTCGCGACATGGATGCCGTCGGCGAGCGTGCCTTCGACGTGATTGAAGCTGATCTTGGCATTTTTGAGCGCAAAGCTTTGAATGCCCATGCCCGGCGCAAAATAAATCCGATTGAGCATGATCTCGACGCTATCGACATCGGCCAGAAAAATCGCGCTCGTATTGGAGTTGGTGCGCACCTTTTTGCGAGGAACATAATCCAACGTGAAGCCTTCGATGCGGATATTCTTGAGCTGGCGCAGATGGAAAATAAAATCGTTGGTGTCCGCCGAGACGATGGTCGCGCCCTCGGCGATCCAATTGGTGTTGCTGCGAAAACTAATCCTGCCGTTGATGCAGTAAACCCCGGAAGGAACGCGCACGGTGCCTTTGTTGGCAAATGCGACAGCGGCTTTTTGAAAAGCTGCGGTTGAATTGGTCGCGCTGTCGCCAACCGCGCCCCACCACTGCGGCAAAACGTGCTCAACCGCCCCGTCGTCGAAGGCCACGGTGCCGGGGCCCTCGAAAACTTGATAAGGTCCGGCAAAAAAATTCCCTTGTATTCTGAACGTGACGCCGCGCTCCAATTTGATGCGGCCGCCTTGATAGACCCACAAGGCCGCGGTTCGGCGCAACGTATCGGAAACCGCCAAGCTCTTCGTATTGAGCGCGACGATGACCATGGCGGAATCTCTCTCGGCTTGTTCGATGGCCGTGGCCAAAGAAGGGAAATCATCGGCGGAATAGCCGCGCTGCAAAATTGCCGCGGCCAAATCGCGGAGCGGATCGCCGGCAGGAGGCGCATCCGTTTTTTGCAGTTTTTTTGCATTGCTGCCGGTATAGGGTTTCAGATAATTTTGCGCGTGCAGCGCGGAAAAGGAGAGAAGTAGTGCGAGGCTGCAGATCAGGATTCTCATATTGTCGTTAATTCATCCTAGGAAAAATTGTGCTCCCGGCCCTCGCCGCCGGTTTTGCATTGATTATTCGAACTAATAAATTACGGCACGGCGCACGAGAAACGCAAGCCAATTTTACGACAAAAGCAAATCTTGCAAAAAAATCATTGACTTTGCATTTTGTAAATATTTTATTGTGCCACCACAAAACTGCGGAGGTGGAATAAAAATTTGCCTTGCCGTTACGATGTTTGCCATCCTTGCAG
>JBOHQZ010001653.1:0-1164 GCA_050732275.1 bacterium | reverse complement strand
TCACCGAATATAATTCCAATCGCGAACGCCTAAAATATGTGGACGAACAGCTCGACCGCAGCAAGAAGAATTTCGATCTCAGCAACATTTCGGCAACGCCGTACTTTGACGGCCTTAAAAAACAGATCGGCGAGATCGAAGGCAAACGCACGAGTTATATCGCCAACCTGATCAACGGCGGCGTTTACCGCGACGACGATCCGCAAGCGCGCCGCTATGAAGAGCAGATCAACATGCTGAAAAAGCAGTTGCAGGAAGAAATCACCAAGCTGGCGACGGTGGAAATATTGAACCCGGTCGCGCTCAGCGAAAATTTGGTGGCGCGGAAAATCGAGATCGAAGCCAACTTGCAGGCGCTGCAGCCAAAAGTCGAAGCGCTCAAAAAGATCATCGACACGTATGAAAAGCAGTTGGAAACGCTGCCGGAAAAAAGCCTGCGCTTGGCGCGGCTGGAGCGGACGGCGCAGGCCGACGAAAAAATTTACTTGATGATGCAGGAAAAATATCAAGAGTCGCGCATCACCGAAGTCGGACAGCTCGGCCAGGTGCGGATCATCGATCCGGCGCGCCCGCCCAAAGAACCGGTGCGGCCGCGCATCAAGCTCAATCTCCTGCTCGGCTTCATTCTCGGCCTCGGTCTCGGCATCGGCGTGACGTTTTTGTTCGATTATGTCGACAATTCGGTGCGAACCATTGAAGATATAGAGAAGATGGGCGTGACCGTGCTCGGCTCCATTCCGGTGATTAAGCATGAGGAAGCCATCAAGCGCCTCAAGATTCTGCCGTCGAGCCTGATCGGCAAAAACGGCAGTTTGGATCCGGAAGACACCAAGCGGCTGGTCGCCCGCTTGATCACTCACTTCGCGCCCAAATCGCCGATTTCCGAAGCGTATCGCACTTTCCGCACCAATATTCAATACACCAAACTGGATAGCGATCTCAAAGCGCTCCTGGTCACCAGCCCGGGACCCGGCGAAGGCAAATCGACCTCCGTGGCGAATTTGGCGATTACGATGGCGCAGATGGGCAGCAAAGTGTTGCTGATCGATTCGGATTTGCGCCGGCCGGTTTTGCACTCGATTTTCAATATCGACCGCCGCGTTGGGCTTTCCAACGTGCTCGTCGGCCGCGCTACCATCGAAGAAGCCGTGCAGACGACTGAAA
>JBOHQZ010001652.1:0-1166 GCA_050732275.1 bacterium | reverse complement strand
GCCCTTGCTTAATCATGGATAGCGTCGAGTTGACGCGCCGCGAGCTTTCCCGTGAATTGGCCGCTTGTCCGGAATTTAATCGTCTGTTGCAACAACGGAGTTAAGGCAATGAGAAAAACTAAGATCACGCCGGCGATGCTTTTGCTAACAGCCATGATCCAAATAAACTGTGCTTCATCAACGCAGCCATTGCAAAAGATTACGCCGGCTGATACCACCACAGCAGAAGCAGAGATCATTTCTGAAGATGAGATTCGCCAGGAAATGCGCTCTGCCAACCGCACGTTGTATGCACTCGGTCTCGGGTTAGGGTTGGGAACGGTGGGATTTTTTGCCGGGGGCAAAATTGGCTATGAGATCGCTTATGCGCGAGATATTAAAAACGGCTGTGAAGACTGTGGGCTGGGAGGATTGATCTAAGGAGAATGTCGTCATGAAACCAAAAACTTTGCATTTAATCGTAGCTGCCATTATTGCCGCATTCATTTTGCTGGCCGGCGTGATGGCGGGCGTGGCGCAAGTCGCCGCGCCGAAAGCGATTGCGTGTGCGGTGTGCAAATATGAAAACGATTGGATTTATAAATTTTGCACCAATTGTGGCGCTTCTCTTGCGACCGTCAAAGAAGACAAGCTGGTGGAACTGCAGCGCGAACGCGAGGCCGTGCGCCGCAAAGCCATTGAAGATTCTCTTTATCAAGCTCGCGAGGCGGAGATGAAGCGCAGCCAGCAAACGGCAGCAATCGTTGCCAAGCAAATGGCACCGGTCAATGCCATTGCCGCGCCGGATACGAATACGCCAGCATCGCGAAAGCCGGTTGCCTCGATCGAAAAGTCTTTGCCGGCTAATTTGACCGTCAAGCCGCAAGCTCGAGTGAAGGATCAGAAACCGTGGTACAAAACCATGCTCAGTGAGCCGGCGGTGTTGCCGCGCTTGTTCAATGTTCCCACCGCCGATGTCCTCGGATCACTCGATATTTACTTTACCGGCGGCGGCGCGTTTGGCATCGAGAAAGAGCGCAATTTCCTCGGCCGCGCCGGCATGGGCTTAGGCGATATCGCCGAAGTCGAATTCGCCACCCAATCCGTCATCAACTCGTTGCAGCGCGGCTCGTCGAGCTTGCCGACCTCGGCCTTTAAAATGCTGATCATGCGCGAGCGTCTAGGCC
>JBOHQZ010001651.1:0-1168 GCA_050732275.1 bacterium | reverse complement strand
GCATCTTGCGCGATGAGTATGATCCGAAGCTGTTGGCAAAAAATTATTCCGCGAATGGCGCAGCAGCACTTTCAATCCTGACGGACGCTGAATTTTTTCACGGACATTTGGAGCATTTGCAGCAAGCACGCGAGACTTGTGCGCTGCCCTTGTTGCGCAAAGATTTTCTACTGGAGCCGTACCAAGTCCTCGAAGCGCGCGCGCATGGCGCGGATGCGATCCTGCTCATCGTCGCGATTCTCGATCGCAGCCAACTCTTTGAGCTTTTGAGTGTCGCAGCAGAATTGGAAATGCAGGTATTGGTGGAAACGCACAATGAAGCGGAAATCGACCGCGCGTTGTTAGCCGGAGCGGATATTATAGGAATAAATAATCGTGATTTGCAGACTTTTGAAGTGGCACTGGAAACCACCGAACGGCTGGCAAAATTAATTCCGCGATCTTGTGTGCGCGTGGCTGAATCGGGCCTCACGTCACGAAAAGATGTGGAGCGCATGGCAGCGTGCGGCACGGACGCCATACTCGTCGGGAGTCATTTAATGCGGCAGCCTGATCCCGGCAAAGCGCTGTCAGCATTAACCGGAGTGCTCCGGCAATGATTCCGGCAAAAATTTGCGGCATCACCCGCTTGGAAGATGCGTTGCTCGCTGCCGAATTAGAAGCGGCGGCAATTGGATTTGTTTTTTATCCACGCAGCCCTCGCTACATTGATGCCGTTGCTGCTGGCCGCATCAGCGAACAATTGCCGCAACGTATGGCGCGCGTCGGGGTGTTTGTCAATCCCGATCCGGAAACGATGATATGCACAGCCAAAATGGCTCGTCTAACGCACGTTCAATTGCACGGTGACGAAAGCAGCGCGCTTTGCGAGCAATCACCATTGCCGGTGATCAAAGCCGTGCGAAACTTGGTTGAGCTTAAAAAATGTGAAGAATTTCCGGCAGCCGCATTTTTGGTTGACAGCAAAACCGCGGAGCAATTCGGCGGAACCGGCCAAAAGGCTGACTGGAATTTCTGCCGGCTGGTGCGCGAGCGCGCGCGGGTTATTCTTGCAGGTGGCATATCCGCAAAAATTCTTGTGGAAGCAATCGCTGCGGCCATGCCGGATGCTGTCGATCTCTCGAGCGCGGTCGAACAAGCGCCCGGCATCAAAGATCATCAAAAGTTG
>JBOHQZ010001650.1:0-1169 GCA_050732275.1 bacterium | reverse complement strand
CACGCCTGCACGAGGCGAACGCGCAGGTCGGCGCGGCGAGCCATCGGCGCGACCTGGCATGGGGCAGTTTCCTGCCGGCGATTCAGCTCTCGGCGTTTCGGCACAACATCGGCGGCAATCCCAATTTTTATGGCGTGCAAATCGGGCTGAAAGTGCCGCTCTGGTTTCCCTTTCGCCAGCGGGGTGAAATTCAGGAAGCCTCGGCATTGTTGGCCGCGCAAGAGCATCAGCGCGCCAACACCCAATTGCAATTGATGGCCGAAATCGAAAGCGCTCATGCCGCTTTCGAGGCCGGCCGGCAACAGGCCGAAAACTACACCACCAGTCTGCTCGAACAAGCCCATGAAGTTTATCGCATCGCGCTGCGCAGTTACGAAAAAGGCGAAGCCGGCTATTTGCAACTGCTCGAAGCGCAGCAAACCCTGGTCGAAGTTCGCCGGGGCTACCTCGAGACGCTGGAAAATTATTATTCCGCGCTCGCTGCTCTGGAAGTAGCGAGTGGTGTTGCCATTCTTCAGTAGTCGGAGTGCAAAACTTTAGTTTTGCATTTTGCAATGCTAAAGCATTGCACTCCGGTTTAAAACTATCAAGGAGTCAAACCATGCAAAGAAAAAACATATTGCCGATGGCTGCGGGAGTTGCGATGGCAATCATTGCTGTTGTCATTTTCATATCTTGTGACAAGAAGCCACCCGAAAAAACGGAAAGCAAGGTTGCCGCACAGACCGAGCTTTGCGGCCGCCACCAGCTTTCCGTCGCCGATTGTTTTATGTGCGATCCGGCATTGCGCGAGGCGGGCCGGCTTTGGTGCGCAGAACACGACCGCTACGAAGACCGCTGTTTCATCTGCCATCCGGAGATCAAAGAGGCGAATCGTCTCTGGTGTGAGGAGCACAATCTCTACGAAGATGAATGCATCTTTTGCCATCCCGAATTGAAAAAGTCGAAAGCCGCGCCGGACTCGCAACGCGCTGCCGGCAACGGCAAGCTGGACATCAAACCCATTGCTGCAAACGGACTACAATGCGATGAGCATGGCGTACCGGAGAAGGTGTGCGGGATATGCCACCCGGATCTGGCGGGCGCGCTCCAACCTGGACAAGGGTTGCAGATTCGCTTCGAATCCTCGCAATCGACTGCCAAAGCCGGTGTTCAGCTTGCGAGGCCAA
>JBOHQZ010001649.1:0-1170 GCA_050732275.1 bacterium | reverse complement strand
TCGCCTACCTCGGCAAAGATGCGCTCCAAATCGGATGGCTCAACCGGGAAGCCAATATTGAAGGCAAGAACAATACTGGCATCGGTGGTGTTGACCAAGCCGTCGCCGTTCACATCGCCGAGAACGCCCGAGGGGCGAATCGTGTAATGGCAATTCTCGACCGTGAGCAAAGGCAGCAGATTGTTAAAAGTTTTGGCTGCCGACATGGCAGAAAAGGCCATGTTGATGGAGCCGGTGTCGTTGACGGCGCCCACCACTTGAAAATCGGCCTTGAGAAATTCCACCTCGCCGCCGGCGCCATCAACATTGGTGCCGTTAAAGATGATTTCGCCCTTTGCCGCATTGACGGTATTGACAAAGCCGAGAAAACCTGCGGTAAGCCCGGAGTGGCGGATAAACTTCAGCTTCTTGGTATCCCAGTTCAGCCTGCCGGAAAAGCTGCCGAGCAATGCCGCCGGGGTCGTGCGTCTCACATCAATGGCGAGGGGAATCGTAACCGTACAGCTTTCAGGCAAGGTTGAAAGACAAGCGGTTGACGCGATGACTACACTATTAGTAATTTCTTTGACAGAGAAAAAGCTGTCCGATTGATCGATGGATACATTCATTCCATCCGAGGCGATGACTCGAATCAACCCTTGTTGGGTTTCGGCCAGAGCCCTCGCAGGTATGGCCATGGATAGATTATTCTCTACCGTTCCGAGAGGCTGCCAGGTTTGCCCGCCATCTGCGCTGAATTGAATTTGAAAATCCAGGGTGTCCGCATCGGCGTCTGTCGCTTGCCACCGTATCGTTTGAACTTGCGCCCCGCTCACCACTTCACCACCATTGGGAGAAATTACTCTGATCTCCGGTGGATTGGCGCTGGCTTCCAATGGTCCGATTTCATTATTCTCAATGATAAGGCTCATGGCTTTGGGTACAAGGCCGGGCGGCAACGCCGCCGTAAAAAATACCGGCGCTACGGGGTGATCATCAAGATGTGCCGGCATGATACCCAAAGCCGGCGTGATTTCAGTTTTGTTGCCTGAGTTGTCAGTAATCGACAGCATAATCGGAGTGTTGCCGGTGTTGGCAAAGAGATTCCAACTGGTCTCATCCGGAGCAAGAGAGATCGGCGCAAATCCGGCCGTGTCTTCGGAAACAATAAATCCCGTGATTTGCAAGCTT
>JBOHQZ010001648.1:0-1171 GCA_050732275.1 bacterium | reverse complement strand
CCACGCATCCACCGTTCGTAGCGGTCAAAAAAGATTTTCCAGGCCGCCGGCGTCGGCATGTTGATATCACCCGGCCAGCCGCGTCCCATCCAAATGTGCGGCTTGAGCATGACCCGCATGCCGTGCGGTTTGGCAAAACTCTGCGCAATGATCAGGCTCTCGTCACTTTCGCCATTGGGGCCGTTGCTGCGGCCGGGAAATTCCGGTTGGTCCGTCTGGCGAAGGTAACCAAACGGCGTCACCGAAATGGCATTCACGCCGAGCGTGGCGAGATTTTCCAGCGCCTCGCGAGATTTGTGGCCGAGATAGCCGTTGTAAATTTGATAGCCCTCGTGGGCATAACAAAAGCCGCGGTGAAAATCACTGGCGGTGATTTTCGGCGGCTGCGCGTGACGCAAGGCTATCGCAGCAGTGGCGCGCATTTTCTCCTGCCAGGCTGCGACCAAATTCTGCCACGTCTCATTTTCTGGAAAATTGCTTGGCACTCCGTTTTCCGGCCAGGTTTGATAGAGTTTTGCAAATTTTTCCGCGCCGAATTTCTCCAATAAAGACGCCACGAAGCTGCCGAGCAGAGGTTGGCGCACCAAGTCGGATTCGGCCTCCCAAACATTGGCTTCAAACAGTTCGGCCAATGGTGGTGCATTTTGGGTTTGCACGAATCGCGCCGCCCAGCCGGAATAATCGACTCCTCGCCAGCGATCAGTCAATGCCACCGCCAAGCCTTCTCGCAGTCCTGCGGACTTGCTCTCACCCAACACTTGCTGAATGAACCAATTGGCCTCGGCAAAAAAATCGTCGCCGCGAAAATCCGGCAGCCAGAGCAGATGCGCTTCGTGGCGGGCCGCGTCGAGATGCCGCAGATCGGTGTTGCCGGTGAACATGCCTTTCTCTTCGGCGCTGTCCCACAAGTGCACGGTCAGCCGCGGCAATAAATCCACTTTCTCTTGGGGCACGCGGAGACGGCGCATCAGCTTGAAAAGGTTTTTCTCATTGCGCTCGACCAATGCCGCGATCTCCGATTCTGAAAAATTTTTGCCGTGCGTGACATAAGAAAAACGCAAAGTTATTCGGGCTTGTTTCTCGTGGCCGTGCAAATCATATTCACGCGCCCCTTCGGGTTGCCAGGCCTGCTCGCCTTCATCCTGGAAAAATCCGAATCGCACGATGCGGC
>JBOHQZ010001647.1:0-1172 GCA_050732275.1 bacterium | reverse complement strand
GAATTATTGGCGCGGGAGGAAGTTGATTTTGTCGCTTGGCGCGGCGGCAAAGAAACCTACGAAGTTGCTTCGGCGCGAGGCCAGGCCTCGATCATTCGCCGTCCGCAAGGCTTCTGTTACGATCCGCACCGCGGCGATCCTTTTGGCTTGGGCAAAGTCGAGGTTCCGCTGGATCGGCAACAGGCGCTTGCCGCGACGTTCGATTCCGATTACCCGGATGCATTGGTGCAGATCGAGCAAGTGTTCTCCTGTTCGCGCAGCGGCGATCTCATCGTGGTTTCCAAGAAAGGGCACGACTTGCGGCAGGCGTATGAATGGCCGGAGCATCACGGCTCGCACGGCTCGTTGCACCGCGAGCACATGCACGTGCCGCTCATTTACAATCAAACCGGATGGGCCCCGCGGCCGGCGCGTACGGCGGACTTATTCAATACCATTCTCAAATGGACGGGCAAACCAACTCTGGAAAATACTGATGGCCGAGCACTCTGCTGAAAGCACGCTATTGCCTTCGACCAAAGCTGTGTTGCGAGGCATTCAAGGCTTCATTCTCTTTTCATTGGTGGGAACGATCCTGGGGATGTGGTGGAAAAAACCGGCTGGACTCGCAAGCTTGGTGAGTCAAATAGATTGGCGGTTTGCCCTGCTGTTGCTCCCTCTCATCGCGCTCGATTTTTTTTTAGGCGGGCTGCGTTATCGCCTCTTTTTCGACGGCAAAGTTTTGCCCTTCGTCTCGTTGTGGAATTGCATGCGCTCGAATTGGGCGAACATCTTCATGGGCGCGGCCACGCCGTTTCAGGCCGGCGGTGGGACGGCACAGGTTTATATCCTTTGGCGCTGCGGCGCCACCGTTGCCGACGGCATGCTGGCCTCGCTCGTCAATTTCGCCGCCACGCTCATTTTCTTTCTTATCGGGAGCTTTGCTTCGGTGTTGCTTTTGCCAACCGATCTTTTTGGAGAAAATTTCGGCCCCATATTCTTGTTAGTTGGCGGCCTCACCGGCTTGAAAGCCGCACTGGTGTTGCTCGTGCTGCTCTTTCCGAAGCTCGGGTTGCGGATGGTCAAAGGATTGCTGGAATTGCTGCCCTTGCGTCGCG
Organism: bacterium; assembly: GCA_050732275.1. GTDB lineage: Bacteria > Zhuqueibacterota > Zhuqueibacteria > Zhuqueibacterales > Zhuqueibacteraceae > Zhuqueibacter. Next base: position 75 of record JBOHQZ010001647.1, on the reverse strand, counting down.
ACAAATTTCTTGCGTTGCGCGATCGCATGCTGAACAAACTGACCGTAGGAACGCAGCGTTTTGGCGATGGCTTCA
>JBOHQZ010001646.1:0-1173 GCA_050732275.1 bacterium | reverse complement strand
ATATTGGTGCTGGCGCCTTTGCCGCGTAAATCGGTAAGGCGGGAAAGCGGTTCTACAGCAGCGCTGAAGCGAAATGTTTCGACGCGAAAATTTTGATTCAGCCGCGCGAGAGTTGCATTATCCGTCGCACCAGCGCCAAGCCAATTCGCCACTTGTTGCAAACGGGTCGTTCCGCTGGTCCCCGATGCACCGTCTGCAATCGCCATGCTCTCGGAATCATCCACCAAGACCAGCACGCTGCTTTTCTGCGGCACAACCGTGGAAACGGACAAAACCGGCTCTAACAGACAAAAGGCAACGATCGCGATCGCCAGCACGCGCAGGCCGATTAAGAAAATATGCCACAGCGGACGCACTGGTGCGGTAGTGCGCCGATAGAGTAATAGCACGATGGCGAGCGTGATCGCCGCCAGCACCACCAAAGTGATCAACGCCGGCATCGCGCGGAAAATCCACCGGCCTTGCTCGTAGACGACGGGGCTGTATTTGAAGAAGAAATCAAACATAAAACACGGAATTTATGGACGACCGCAGACTAACTCGGACTTGATGGACGAACACGGACTAACAATGTTTATCGGCTAACACGGAGCCATCGCGAAAACGAATGCAACGAATTCAAACAAATTGTTATCAACCAAATCCGCGAGCATCCATCAAGTCCGCGTGTTTATTTCTTTCTCGACAGCAACTCAAAATATTTATCCACCATCTCGCGATATTGCGGCGGCACCGGCTCGTCGCGCACGGTAAGGATGTTTTGCTGGTGCTGCAAAACCGCGAGCCGCGTCGCCAATTCCGCTTCGAAGCGGCGCAGCGGATCGATGAGCTGTTTTTCGATTTGCTCGCGTTTCAGCGGATCGCCGCCTCGGAACGTGCGGACGACGCCGCGGTAGTTTTGCATGAGCCGCGAGTAATCATCGGCCAAAGACGTATCCGCGCGCAGAAACGGGCTGATCTTTTCGAGATTGCGAATGCCCTGCCAGGCGCGTTCCGACCACCAGTTCATTTCTTCCGGACGCAACATTTCGTTCGAGGGATTGCCACCCGAAGGCGCTCCGTTCGGCGCAAATTGGGAACTGGGATTTTGCCCGCCCCGGCCTTCACTCGTTCTATTTGAAGGAGAGTCCGCCCTTCCTCCCCGCTGTTGTTGCTCGGCAGGCGTTGCAGCGG
>JBOHQZ010001645.1:0-1174 GCA_050732275.1 bacterium | reverse complement strand
GGCCGCGCGATTGAATGCGGCTACGTCGTGCAGAATTGGAACGCCACCACTTTACAGAATTACGCGGACACCGACCCAACCTGGCCGAGCACGCCCGCCACTTGGCGCAAGAAATATACTTATGATTACAACGGTACAACACCCTATCTCAAGGGGCGGCTCTACAAAGTTGAAACCAACAACGATAGTGATACTGCCGCCGAAGTGGAAGAGACTTTCGCTTATGATATTTACGGCAATGTCGTGAACAAAACTGCGAAAGTGTTGGATTACAACGCTTCGAGCTACGGCATCACTTATGAATATGATCATGGCGGCAATGTCACGCGGATGACGTACATTCCCGCGAGCTTAGTGTTGCAGAACGAAACCGTCACCGGTGTCATCAGCTACAGCGCGGCGGATTCGATCACCGCCGGACCGGCTTACACCGTTGCGGCTGGTGCGAGTGTTGTTCTGCAGGCCGGTAAGAAGATCAGACTCGTGCCCGGCTTCACGGCGGCGCAAGGCAGTTATTTCAATGCCAAGATTGATCCATCTCTAACTCAAGACGCTACCGTTGTAACTTACAGCTATGACGCTTTGAGGAGACTTATCTCTGTCGGCACGCCGAGTGATGCGGATTTTTATGCCGTCTACACCTATCACGCCGACGGCAGGCTGAATTCTGAAGCACTTGCCAATGGCGCAGAAACACGCAATCATTTTTACAACTCCCCCGGCTGGCTGCTACGAATTGACGGCGACCGCTTCACTGAAGACATAACGCATACGACCGGCTGGAGCGGTGCTATCGGTTACTTTGACGGCAGAATCAAAACCACAAGCTTCACCTACAACTGGGCGGGCAAGCCGGCCGATTATGCGGTGCAGTACACGTACGACAATGTTGGCCAACTCACCTCTGCGGACAATAATTTGAATAACGCCTTGGACATTGGCATCGGCAATACGATTTCCTACGACGCCAATGGGAATATTCTTGATTTGACTCGTGGGGCCGCGACAAAGACTTACGCCTACTATACCGGCACGAATAAAGTCCAAAATATCGATGGCGCCGGCAATGATTACGGCTATGACGCCAATGCCAATGTCTACTATGCGACTCCTAAAAGTGTTCTCGATATCAGCTACGACAGCTTCACCCAACGCCCCACTTCGATCTACCTGA
>JBOHQZ010001644.1:0-1175 GCA_050732275.1 bacterium | reverse complement strand
ACATGGTGGCGGGATCCAGTTGCGGCGAATAGCTACATGGCGCCCCGTTCGACCAACGATGTTGACATTGTGATCAAACTCAGCGAAAATGATCTTGACAAGCTGATTGCGGCTTTCGAGGGAGACTTTTACATCAATTCACGCGAAGCGATACTAGACTCATTGCGGCGCCACTATCCTTTCAACGCCATCTATCTCGCCACGGCGGCAAAAGTGGATTTGGTGCCGTTGAAACCCGATCCATTCGCGCAAGCCGAATTTGGCCGGCGACGTCTTATCATGGTTGAAGGTGAAGAGGCTTGGTTTGTCACCCCGGAAGATTATATCATCTCGAAACTGCGAACTTATGCCGAAACGAAATCCGATCTGCAACTCGCCGACTTGAAAAATGTCTTGGGCATGCAAAAGGACAAAATGGATTGGAATTACATCCGGGTATGGGTTGATCGATTCAACTTGCGAAAAGAATTGGAAGCACTTCTATGATCTACGCTGAAGACACTCGTCCGGAAACACGCGAAGTCTTGCTTCGATTATGGCGCGCCAAGACGGAAGGTGAGCGGTTGGTGCATGGATTTCGTCTATGGAATAGCGTTAAGAATCGCATCATGAGCGCCATTCAAAGAGAAAATCCCGACATCGATCCCATCGAGCTGCTCGTCGAAACTTTCCGCTGCATCTATCGCGATGATTTTGCGCCGGCGGAAATGCAACGCATTTGTGAACGGATTCGAGAATATCACCGCGCGCAAAAGGCGAGCAGTCCGGCGCTGGAGAGTTGATGCCATGAAATTCGACGACCTCGACGCCAAAATGCGCGTCTTCGAGACGGCGCACGATCATTGCGTGCTGCCGGGCATTCACATCGTCGCCCGGCTCGATGGGCGCGGCTTCACGCGGCTCACCAAAGAGGTGCATCATTTTGAAGCGCCTTTCGATGAACGCTTTCGCGATTTGATGCTCGCCACCACCGAACATTTGATGGACTGCGGCTTCCGGATGCTTTACGGCTACACGCAAAGCGATGAGATTTCGCTGCTGGTTCATCCCCAAGACGAATCGTTTCATCGCAAGCTGCGCAAATTGAACTCGGTGCTGGCCGGCGAAGCGAGCGCGAAATTCTCGCTGCTGCTCGGTGCCATCGGTTGTTTTGATTGTCGCATTTCCCAACTTCC
>JBOHQZ010001643.1:0-1182 GCA_050732275.1 bacterium | reverse complement strand
AGCCCGATTGCAGCAACGAAAATCGCAAAGGCGGAGAACGTGCCGGCAACCCGTCCCAAATTCTCTTCGGCGCGATACAGCTTGCCAAGCTCGTCGTCCATAAAGAAATATTCGAACGGGCGATTCGGCAGAAATTCCGCCCACGTTTGTTGCAGGTCGGCGAGAGTTTCCTGATAATTTTCCGAAGCGATGCGGACGGCCAAATAGCGGTCGAAGAAGTTATGCGCTGATTCAGTGTCTGCCACATCGAGGACAAACGGCCCAATCGGATTGTGCAGCGAAGCGTAGTGAAAGTCTTTCAGAACGCCAATGACGACTTGCGTGCGCCGCCGGCCGGTGAAGCCTTTGCCGAGGGCTTCTTGCGGTGATCCCCAATTCAAGTGGCGTACCATGGCTTCATTGATCATAACCGCCAGCGAATCATCAGTTGAATACTCTTTGCTGAAGCTTCTGCCCGCGGCCAATTCCAGATTGAAAGTCTCCACAAAATCGTATCCCACCATCAATCGTTGAAACTGCTGATTCTCCGTGAAGCCCTGTGGTTTGAAGGGATTTGTTTGGTACTTGCTGCCCAACACTTCTTCGGAAGTCGTGACGCGCAGCACCTGGCTATTTTGCAGGAGCAGGTTTTTTATTTCATCGTAGCGCGCGGCCAGATTGGCCCGCAAGATGTTGATCATGACCACCTGCTCTTTGTCAAAACCGAGATGCGCTCGCTGCAAATAACGCAGTTGATTGTAGGCGAAAAGCGTCCCGATGATCAAGATGATCGAAATCGCAAACTGTGCGACGACCAGCCCCTTCCGCATGACGGCGGTCCAATCAAAGCCGGTGAGATTGAATTTGCCTTTGAGAACTTGAATCGGGCGGAATGCGGACAAAACGAAAGCGGGGTAAACGCCGGCAACAAAACCCACCAGTGCCACGACGCCGATCAGGCTGAACGAAAGCACGCGGTTTCCGAGCAGATCAAATGCAATCGCTTTGTCGAGAAAAGCGTTGAGGACGGGCAATGAGAGATCAACCAGCGGAAGCGCGAGGGCTACAGCCAGCAGGCTCATGAGGAATGACTCGCCTAAAAATTGCCGGATGAGCTGCGCCCGTTCAGCGCCGAGCACTTTTCGCATGCCGACTTCACGCGCCCGCCGGGCTGATCGCGCGGTGGCGAGATTCATGAAGTTG
>JBOHQZ010001642.1:0-1182 GCA_050732275.1 bacterium | reverse complement strand
GACTCCTTCAACGAGCTTAATGCCGCCGACTCCGAGGCGCTGCAGGTGATTCAATACATGCTCTTCATGAGCCTGACGACGTTGGATGCGAATCTCCAATTCGCGCCGCAATTGGCAGAATCCTGGGAATTCTCGCCTGGAGATACGGTGCTGACTTATCATTTGCGCAAAGACGTTCTTTGGACGGATGGCGTTCCCACTACTGCCGAAGATGTGTTGTTCACTTATCAGCTCGCGACCAATCCAAACGTTGCTTATCCGGCTGCCAGCCGTTTTGATCAAACCGGCAAAGTCGAAGTTTTGGATGAGTACACAATTCGTTTTCATTTCAAGCAGCCCTATCCCGAGGCCTTGTTCGATACGCAGATGCCGATTTTGCCCAAGCACATTTTGGAGAAAGTTCCGCCGGAGAAAATTGCTGACGGCGAATTCAATCGCCGGCCGGTTGGCAACGGCCCTTTCCAATTGGCGGAATGGCAGGCGAATCAGCGGCTTATTTTCACAGCCAACGAACGCCACGCTTTGGGCCGTCCACGCCTGGATCGAGTGGTGTTTCAAATCATTCCGGATGAGGCGGTGTTGCTCACCAATCTGATGACCGGCGCGATAGATATCGCTGCCGGCTTGTCGCCATTATCTTTCAAGCAGATCGAGTCGCAAGCGAAATTACAAACGCGGCGTTACCCTGGCCGCAATTTCGCTTTCATCGCCTGGAATCTCAAGCGGCCTTTGTTCACGCGCGGAGTCCGCCAGGCCTTGACGCACGCGATCAACAAGCAGGAAATCATTGCCACGCTTTTGGAGGGATTTGCGCAACCCGCGGCCGGCCCGCTTTTGCCGTTCGTCTGGGCTTACGACTCGACGTTACAAGAGCTTTCATTCGATCCGGAGATGGCCAAACGCCTCCTGCAAGAAGAAGGGTGGAAGGATTCGGATGGTGACGGTATTCTCAACCGGCAAGGTAAAAAATTCGAATTCACGCTTTGCACCAATGCCGACAACCAGCTCCGCAAGGATGTCGCCGTCATGGTGCAGGCGCAACTGAAAAGAATCGGCGTCGAGGTGAAAGTCGAGCTGATGGAATGGAATCTGCTCTTGGAGCAGGTTTTCACGCGCAAGAATTTTGATGCTGTGATATCGGCGTGGGATGCGGATTTCACCGTCAATCCCGCGGCGCTTTGG
>JBOHQZ010001641.1:0-1184 GCA_050732275.1 bacterium | reverse complement strand
GCCAACATCAAAAAAGCCAGGGAGAGAATTCCGCCCTTGGTTTCGCGCAGCGATTGCAGCGGCGGTTTTTGCAATTTATCCATACGATAAAAACGCTACAAATCATCAAACGGCTGAATCAATTTAACAGCATTTTTATCAAATTGCAAGCGCGAAATTAAAAATCGCCTCTGGTGCTATCCTCTCGCGCCCGGCGTGGCCACGGGGGCATTTTCCGCATCATCGGAATTTCCTGATGAAATTTCTGCCGTTGTTCCGGCGTCAAGACACTGTCGATCTCCATGGTCATTTGCCTGATAATCTGATGCGCTTGGGGCCGCGTTTGGCGGAAATGTTGGCGTAGTTGCTCTTCATATTTGGCAATGATTTCCTCCACCGCCTGGCTTTGCGCCTCACTTAAATTGAGCCGGGGTTTAAGCTTTTCCAACATGAAGCCGTGCGGCCGGCCAGGCTCGTGCGCCATGCGCGACCGCATCGGTGGCGGCCCGCCAAACTGGCGCAACACCAGCGCGCCCGTAACAACACCGGCGGCAAACGTCAACACAAAAGCCGCGATGACAAAAAATTTCTCTCTCATAGTTTTATCTGTTCGTATCGTTCTCGTTCACCGCCAGCTCCCACATCACTTGCTGCAATTGCTCGTCATTGGTGGCAAACAGCAGGCGTGACTCCGGCATTTCCGGGAGCAGCGTCACTTCGGTTTCGGACAACGTCGTGGTTTCCTGGCGCCATAATACAAACAGCGTCACTAAAACCGCCACAGCCGGCGCCAGCCAACGCACGAGCCGGCGGCTGGCATTCACCAATACGCTCGGCATTTCCACCGGCGCGAATTGATTTTCCAACACCCGCACCAGTTGCAATTGCTCCGCAAGCGTCGGTTGTGCCTCGCGATGTGCTGCTTGCATCGTATTGAGAAGACGGCTGATGGAGTCCACGCGGCGCTGGCACGACGCACAGCTTTGCAAATGTTGTTGGACGCGCGCGGCTTCTTCGCCATCCAGCTCCCGGCTTTGCCACCGCCACAGGAGCGCATCATCCAAATGGCTGCCAAATGTTTTGGATTCAGTCATAAAACGCCTCCGCATACTTTTTCATTTTCGTGGATAGGATTTGCCGGGCTTGATAAAGCCGTGATTTCACCAGTTTCTCATCGATGCCGCTGATTTGGGCAACCTCATCGT
>JBOHQZ010001640.1:0-1185 GCA_050732275.1 bacterium | reverse complement strand
TCAACCTGGTGACCGACGGCGCGCCCGCGCTCGCGCTTGGTGTTGACCCGGCGGACGCGGGGTTAATGAACATACCGCCGCGCTCGCGAGATGAAGGGGTGATCACGCGGCGCATGTGGGCGGGCATTTTCTTTGTCGGTGCGATCATGGCGGCAGGGACGCTGCTCGTCCTTGACGCTTCACTTCCCGGCGGCCTGATCGCAGGCGCAGGCACTATGCGTTACGGCCAGACCATGGCTTTCACGACGCTGATGCTCTTTCAAATCTTCAACGTCTTCAACGCGCGTTCCGAGGAGCGGAGCGCGTTTGTCGGGCTGTTCTCTAACAAGCTCCTGTGGGGAGCGGTTCTGCTGTCGCTGGTATTGCAAGTGGCGGTAATTTACACACCGTTTCTGCAACAAACGTTTTCGACCGTGAGCTTGAGCTTCGGCGACTGGCTGCGCTGTGCGGCGGTCGCAAGCTCGGTGCTGTGGCTGCGCGAATTGAGCAAACTCGCCACACGTGCGAGGGGCCGCATGGCGGCCGCTTGAAGGCCTTTAGCAAAATTGGCGGGTTTAGAAGGGCCTATTAAAAGTTCAATCGTTGCAAAAAGAAAAAACTTTCAACACAGAGAAAACAGAGTAACTCCCCATGCCCGGTTGGGCACCCGATAATGATGAAAATCGGAGTGCAACGGTTTACCATTGCCGTGTCTCCGCAATGCTAAAGCATTGCACTCCGGCCTATTTTCATGGTAAACGGAGATTACAAAACAAAAGAAGTTTTCCACGCACGACCCTCTCCGTTTTCTCCTTGTTAATTTTTGGTTGCGGCTCGCCCGCATTGTGCGAATTAGAGAAACAAACTCAGAAAAATTTTATATCAACCGATTTAAACAAAATGGTCAGCAATAGTAAACTTCATTTTTCTGCCCTCCATCTTTCTGTCTTCTGACTGTTTTGCATTCCATGGAGATCATGATGAACAACAGCGAACACTTCGAGAATGTCATCCTCGGCGGCGGCGAGGCGGGCAAGTACATCGCGTGGGAGCTGGCGCGATTGGGCCGCCGCACGGTTGTGATCGAGCGCAAGCTGATCGGCGGCTCGTGCCCCAACATCGCCTGCTTGCCCAGCAAAAACGTGATCCGCAGCGCCAAAGTTGCAGAGCTTTTTCGCCACGCCGCAGAATACGGCTTGCAAACCG
>JBOHQZ010001639.1:0-1190 GCA_050732275.1 bacterium | reverse complement strand
TGCGCTGATTGATGTATTTCGCATTGAGGCCGATGGCAAAACGATCGGTAAGATTGCGGCTGTAGCTGAGCGCGATCGCCATATCCGCGGCGGAAAATAGCTCGCCGGTTCCTTCCGGTCGTTCGATAGTGCGCACCGCCATGTCGCCCATCGTGAGTGAAGTGATGCTGCCGCCCAGCGTGCCGAATTCGCCCAGCGGCAAAATCACGCCGGCAAAATTGAAATCGGTCTCAGCAAGCCAGCGCGTATGCACGAGCAAAAGCTCCGAGCGCTCGAGTTTGGCCAGTCCGGCCGGATTCCAATACAAAGCGCTGGCATCATTTGCGGTGGCGACGAAAGCGCCGCCCATGCCAATGGCGCGCGATCCGACGCCAATGGTCAGAAACGGCGCCGCGGTGATGCCGACTTTGGAGACGTCTTGAGCAAAAACAATAGATGAAGGCGTTAACGACAGTAGCATAAAAAGAGAAAGACAAATTCGCTTCATGGCCTTGCTCATTTCAATCGATTAAGAGTTGTCATAATCATTGCGTTTGAGCGCCTGAAGGCGCAACTACAAACAGTTACTTGATCACTGCAAATTTTCCAATTTGGGTTCCAACCGCCGGCGCTTCGACATGATAAATGTAGATGCCGTAGGCAATGTTCATCCCATCTTTGGAAACCAAATCCCATGCTTCGGCGCCGTTTTCGGCCGGCGCATCGTGCACGAGGGTTTGGACCAGATAACCTCGTATGGTGTAAATTCGAATCGTACACTTCGCCGGCAAATTGATAAAATAAATTCGCCGCTCGCCGCGGCCAAATTGAAACGCATTGCGCGGCTCCCACGTCGCAGCGCCGACATACGGATTCGGCACCACGGCGATGTTCGACAATGTATTTTGCGCGTGTTGGAGATCAACTCTGGCGCCGCGTACTTTGAACTCAAACGACTCGCCGTGCCGGAAAGGCTTGCTGACGACAATGCGATAAATGTCGCCGGCCGCTGGCGCTTTGGGTTCACCGTTGGGAATATCAAAGAAAATCGTCCACGCCGACCTGAAACGCGAACCTTGCGGAGACTGGCCCAATTCCTGTCCGGTAACCATAGTAACCGAATCTCCCGGGGTAAAGAGCTTGTCGTTGTCGCGGTCGCCAAAAAGAAAATCCATCTGCCGATTTTCCGTGAGATTCCAAATTTTGAAATT
>JBOHQZ010001638.1:0-1191 GCA_050732275.1 bacterium | reverse complement strand
GGCGGATGGCCGCAATCGCCTCTTGCAAATATTGATTCCACAGATCGCTGGTCAGCAAACTATTCGGCTCATTGAGCAGCTCGAAAAGAAGATCGCCGGAATGATTGCGATAATGCGTTGCAAGCTGTTTCCATATCGCCAGGAATTTTTCTTTGTGTGAAGCGGGACTCTGCATGATCTCATCATAATGATGGATATTGATCACAACCGCAAGCTGGCGAGCGAAGGCCTGTGCGATGGCCCAATCGACGCGCTGCCGAAAACTGGTGGTGATAGCATACGGAGCACTCGTTGCAGCATGCGCCGACCAGCGGATGGGAATGCGCACGGAGGTGAAGCCGGCGCTTTTGATGAGATCGAAATATTCGCTTTTGAGCGTTACGCCCCACTCGCCTTCGTTCGGCGCTTCCAGCGCATTACCCAAATTTATGCCTCGTCCCAATTTTGCATTTTGCGCGAAAGGATCCAGTCCCGTCGGCGAGGTGCCATCTTCTGGCGTCATGGGATTTTTAGATTTTTCCGAACAACCGATCAAGAACAGGGCAAGGGCTGTCCTCGCCAAGGCGTGCTTCCAGCAAATTTTAGCCAAAATCATTTTCCTAAAATCCGGGTTCAGAACAATACACCGAAAGAATATGAATGCGCCTGCCCCAGAATACCGACGCCGCGATACGCATAATCGACTTTGATAGCGACATTGCGCATCATGCGCAACTCGACGCCGCCACCCAACGTGAGGCCATATTCCGATTCCGTCATGAACAGAGCTTTATACCCGCCGCGCAAATAAAATGTTCCGGCGCCCGGCATTTTGTATTGATATTGCGCGCCCATGTTGACCGACTCGCTGTTGTTGTTGGGGTGCAGCGCGTCGGCGGACACGATCAACCGTGAGCGATTGGCGACAATGGGTTGTAAAGAAACACCGAGACGAAAGATCAACGGCAATTCCCATTGGTCCAGGCGAAATTGGCCGGGCGTGTCCTTGAAATTTCCTTCTTCGCCCGGCAGGATATCGATGGGATTCACCAAGTCGACGCCGCTATATTTCATGCGCGTGCCATAATTGGCGATGCTCATGCCGATGCTCATGCCGTTTTCGCGCTCGCCGGTCATCGAGAAGAAAGCGGTGTTGATCTGCACGCCCAAATCCACGGCTAGGGCGTTGGCGCTGGAGTGCCAGATTTGTGA
>JBOHQZ010001637.1:0-1196 GCA_050732275.1 bacterium | reverse complement strand
AGCGTACACCAAGCAAATTCAACAACACGATTTGCTTGAAACATTGCGTTTTCAACCGGCTTATTGATGGCGACGCCAAAGCATGTCTGATCATTCGCTAAAATCACTTTCGGCTTATAGCCATTTTATCGCCCAATCGCTCAACCGCCCCAATGTGCAGCGCTCAACGGTGGTGGTTTGGCCTGATAGTCCATACACGGGCATAGCCGAAGGAGAAGTTTCATTCTCGAATGGCGTTCGGCTTCGCATGCGAGAAGAGCTTGACTTTGACGCGGGATTGATTACAGCGTATGGCTACGAAGTTTATCGCGGTGATGAAAAACTTTATTGGTATGACGATTTCCCGCATCCGCATGACCCGACGTTAGCATCGACATTTCCGCATCACAAGCATGTGCCGCCCGACATTAAACATAATCGCGTTCCTGCGCCAGAAATAAACTTCATGCGGCCCAATCTCTCAGTGCTTCTTGACGAGATTGAAGAGATAAAATAGCTGCGCTGGCGAAATTCGAGAGGCTGTTATTGGAATGACGGCTAATTGGCGTTTGCTCTATGTTGCTTATACGCAGCGCGGCAGAGCGCTGCGAATTATCTCGGCTCGGCCGGCGACAAATGCGGAGAGAAGTGACTATGAAAATCAATGACCTTAAAAAACGGTTGCGCAAAGATCGACCCAAGACGGCCATCAGCCTGATGATTCCGGAGGATGTGTTGGAAGACTTGCAGCGCATCACACCTCTTCGAGGATTTTCTGATTACCATGCCTTGATTCGCGCCTACATTGGACAAGGCCTGCGCGCTGATCTGGAGCGTTTTGAAGGCAGTCCGGAATTATCCAATTTAATCGAGAGTCTGCGCCGGCATGGTGTGGATGAGACCGTGATTGCGACGGCGATGTCCGAAGTAAAGAGGTGAAAAAAAGCCGATGACAAAAAATAAAACAGAACTATCCATCTACGGCCTCATGGCCGAATTCGAAAATGCCAACGACCTGCTCGCGGCCGCCAAACGCGCGCACGCGGACGGCTATCGCAAATTGGATGCGTACACCCCGTTTCCGGTCGAGGGCTTGGCCGAGGCGATTCACGTGCATCGCAATCGTTTGCCGCGCATCGTGCTCATCGGCGGCATCCTCGGTTGTTTGGTGGGATTTGGCTTTCAGTATTACGCGGCGGTGATTGACTACCCATTGA
>JBOHQZ010001636.1:0-1196 GCA_050732275.1 bacterium | reverse complement strand
CCGTATACACAAGACGCCTATTACACCGCACGCCCGCAATTGGCGATCCCGCAAACTGACGTGATCAAGCTGAATCACGAGGCCGGTTTCCATCCGGCGCTGCAACCTTTGCAGCCGATGTTTGACAACGGCACTTTTTCCGTGGTGCATGGCGTGGGTTACCCGAATCCCGACCGCTCGCATTTTCGCTCCACCGATATTTGGCTGACCGGTTCCGGCTCCGACAACGTTGGCACCACCGGCTGGCTGGGGCGTTACTTCGATCTGCTTTGTCCGCCGGGAGAAGAATGCGGCACGTTCGGCCCGCCGGCGATTCAAATCGGCTTGTCCTCTTCGCTGGCGCTGTTGGGGAGAGATCAAAAAGGCATTGCCTTGCAAAATCCGTTGCAATTTTACCAGCTCGTGCAGCGTCAAACCAGCGGCCACAATCCCACTCCTCAGCCCGAGCCGGTAACACCAGCCGGCAAAGAACTGGAATTTTTGCGCGATACCGCAGCTTCGGCCTTTCAATTTGCCGGCGACATCGTGAAAGCGTATGAGAGCAAGAATAATCTCGTGCAGTATCCCAACGAGTCGCTGGCCGCCCAGCTCGCAATCGTGGCGCGCATGATTGCCGGCGGCTTGAGCACGCGGGTTTATATCGTCTCCATCCGCGGCTTCGATACGCACGCGGCCCAGCTCGGCGTGCATCAACAGTTATTGGTTGAGCTGGCGACCTCGATCACGGCGTTTTATCGGGATTTGATCGCGCTCGGCGTTGCCGATCGCGTGGCTGGCCTTTGCTTCTCAGAATTTGGCCGGCGCGTGCAAGAGAACGCCAGCTTGGGCACCGACCACGGCACAGCGGCGCCGCTTTTTCTTTTCGGCAATCCCATCAACGGCGGCTTTCACGGCAATCATCCGAGCTTGACCGATCTGGAAAACGGCGATTTAAAGCACGTATTTGATTATCGCCAAATTTATGCTTCGCTGCTGGAGCAATGGCTCACCGGCGACTCCGCGCAAATTCTCGGCGGAACTTTCACGACGCTGCCATTGATCAAAGCCACAACGAAAGTCGAAGATCGCCCCACGCAAATTCCAGAGAGTTATTTCCTGTCGCAAAATTATCCGAACCCGTTTTCCGCGAACGGAACCTTCGGCAATCCACAGACGGCGATTTCTTATGGCCTGCCACGAACGGCCAATGTGCAATT
>JBOHQZ010001635.1:0-1197 GCA_050732275.1 bacterium | reverse complement strand
GAGCCGAAGGCCGACGCACTGGGGTGGCTCTTCAATACCGGTTACTACGCGATTCGCCCCATCCTGAACATTAGTTTCTCCAAAGCGCGCTTTCCGGCGCACACCGAATTTGCCAGCAACTTTATTTATGAGATGAAAGATCGCCAGGGCCGGCCGGCCGCGCCGGAGCAAAAAGTTTCCGTTGCGCTTTTTTCGGACTTCGGCACTGGCGTCTATCACTCCCGCTATATTGCCAAACATCTCGCCGGCCTCGATCCGGATTACGCCATTCATCTCGGCGATGTGTATTATGCCGGCCGCTTCTCCGAGCTGCGGGATTATTTTACCGCGCCGCTGGAGCCGGTGATCATGCGCTCGCACCTTTTTGCCATGAACGCCAATCACGAGATGTATTCCGGCGCCATCCCATATTTTGATAGGGTGGCGGAACGCCGCACCACCAAGGCCGGCTGGGTGGCGCAAGAGCAGGAAGGCAGTTATTTTTGTCTGTGGAATAAAAAATATCAAATCATCGCTATCGATACGGCTTATCATCAAAATGGCCGTCACGAGGTGCAGGCGCTCAACGAGTGGCTCGGCGCGCGCCTGCGCGAAGGCAAAACCGCCACGCCCCAACGCATGAATATTTTGTTAAGCCCCAACGAGCCTTACGCGCTGGGTGACAAAAAATTCAGCGATTTGTATCACGATTTGAAAGGTTTCATTCAAGACAAGTTGATTGACTTTTGGTTCTGGGGCAACACGCATTATGGCGCTTTATTTGACCGATCACCGCAGGCGCCGTTTATCGGAAGCTGCATCGGCCACGCCGGCCACCCGATTTATAAAAAAGACATTGAAAAAAATCACGCCAAACATTCGGAGCTTAAGCGAAAAAGCAACGACATCCCGCCGACGCTCTGGGTCGATTTAAGCCCGAAGTTTCCGGAATGGACGAAACTGCGGCCGGATTTGGCAAATCATGGCTTTTTGCCTGCTGGAATTGGAGGGTGAAAAAATCAGATTGATTTATTACGACTGGCTCAAGAACGTGCAGCACCAGGCGGAGTTTCCTGGCTCGCATTGATATTCAAATTTCAACGCGGAATGATATGAAGCATGTTAAAACTTGGCTTTTGTTGAGCCTGCTCGCCGCACTTGGCCTTTTGGTTAGTTTCGCTTTCCAGAAAAATTCGCCGTCAGAATCCGGCCAAGCCA
>JBOHQZ010001634.1:0-1204 GCA_050732275.1 bacterium | reverse complement strand
CTCGTCGCCGCTCACGGCGCGTTTCTTTTTGTCTTCATTTTCCAAATACAGCACGCCGGTCTGCGCCGCCTCATCAAAATCGCCGTGGCCGATGAAATGAAAAAGATGAAACGGCATTTCGCGCAAGCGTTTTTGCAGCGTCGAAAGCGTCGCGGTTTCGAGGCATTCGAGCTGGACGAGTTTTTTGCGCTCTGCCTCGGCTAAAGCATTTTTCACATTTTGCCATTCCTGCTCAACCTCCAACGGCGGCAAATCCCACGGGCTGGCAACCATTACGAGCATTCGCAGCGGCGGCTGCACCGCCAAAGGTTTGATCCGCTCCGGCAGGTCGAGGTAGCGCACAATCGGGGTTTGGTTGGACAGCGATAGAAAACGATTGGTGGAAGGATCGTGAAGAAATTCCCAAGGCAATGCCGCCAGCTCTGGCGCTTCACTGAGGCGCAAGCGCAGGCGCAATCCCGCGCCTTGGTGGCTAGCTTCATTAAGGCAAGCGCCAAAACTGCTTCGCACGTAGCCGGCAAATACCGTCGCAAAAAGTTGCCCGCCAAATTTCTTGAGGATTGGCTTGCAGTCTGACGGCGAGGCCGCTTTTTTCTGCAGGCAGGATTCGAGTTTTGACCAAAACTCCTGCAGCTCGCCGACGGAGAACGGCGCGTCAAATTCCGATGCTGCTTGTCCGGCCGGAGAATTGATCACCCGCGCTTTGTATTTCTTGCCAAAGCGGTCGATGAGCAGGTCGAAATCTAAATATCGAATGGCCTCCAAATTTCCCTCTTTAACTTATTTTTACACTACCAGTTTTATAATCATTTCTGTATAAGCCAGTAGATCTTCTATAGTAGACACCAATTTTCAGCAAAAACTCTCACGCCTGAAGGCGCAACTACGAACAATTTTTCACCAGCGGCGGTGAGCAAATAAACTTACAGCGTGACGACGTATTTAACAATGTGCAGCAACTTGCGCGGGACGCTCCCAGATTTTGACGGTTGGCTTTACTGGTTTGTGCTTGCAGGCTCACCCATTCTTTGCTTGTACCACTTCATCACCACTTCCGCCGCCGGCTTGCCGTTCGGCGTGAATTGATTATCTTGCGGCCCGCCGTCTTCGAGCATCGTCGGCCACTTCCACCAATAAATTCCTGCCAGCCAATCGCCGTCTTTTTCCATCGCTTTCTTGAATGCCTGAGTGATCGCTTCATAGC
>JBOHQZ010001633.1:0-1205 GCA_050732275.1 bacterium | reverse complement strand
CACTCTTCAACATGGCAATCGCCGAAGTTGCACATTCGCGATACAGAACCGGATTGCCGTTGGCCAGGATGAGCAAAGCCGTCGTGTGCGCACGTGAATCGATAAACAGCAAATTTTTGTTGAGCACATCTTCCGCGCCAAAAGCAAAGGCATTAAATATGTCCAGCTCGCCGGCGCCAACCGCGACCGGCTGCAACCCGGCAACTTCGGCCCATTGCAGCTTTTCCTGCAGAATGTGTGGCTGGCAATAACAGACCATGAGCTTTAAGCCACTGTCGCTTTGCAGCAAAATATGGTGCGAGAAAATCAACGACGCGACATTCGCCGTTTTCGGCAAGCGCTCGGCGCAATAGCGCTGAATCCAATCTAAAAGCTCCGAAGGCGGCAGCAAAGGCGCATCCACCACGAGATACCGCACCCCGACACCGCCGAGATGAATGACCACGTTTTTATTCTTGATCCGCAGCCGCTCAAAAAGCCGCCGTATCGCCGCAACTATTTCTTCCCCTGCAGGCTTGGGAGAAACGAGTTTTTCCTCGCCAAAATTTAACAACCGAAGACGATTGAAAACTTTTTGCAGCACGACGACTCTAATGGCATCGGCGCTGATATCAAGACCGGTGGAACGTATCATGATTTATTTAAAAGGCAAAATAATTCAATTCTACATAGTCACATTAGAACTTGTGTCCACGAAACACACGAAAAGCTTTTTAGTGTATTTCGCGTGTTTAGCGGGCCACATATTCTCATTTTTTTATAAGTTTTATTGGATAATTCCCTCGGCACCATCCGAATAATACAGATGCGGCGTCAGATAAATAATCAGCTCCGCCTTGCTGCGATTATGGCTGCGGTTTTGAAAGAGCCTTCCCAACAACGGCAAGCTTCCCAAAATGGGAAACTTATCGATATTCTCGCTATCGACCGATTGAATCAATCCGCCGAGAATAATCGTCTCACCGTCGCGCAGGCGCACCGTTGAATCCAGCACGCGATGGTTGATCGTCGGCGGCACGTTGGGGTTGAGAATGCCCTCCGGCGTGCTGAACTCGGGATGGATCTCGGTGGTGATCTCGCCGGAGGCGCTCACCCACGGCGTGATGGTGAGACTGATCTCCGCGGTGATTTTCTCAAAACGCTCGGTGACCTGATTGATCACTTGATTGCCGCCCACCACCGGATTTTGGCTCTTTAAAACAAAA
>JBOHQZ010001632.1:0-1206 GCA_050732275.1 bacterium | reverse complement strand
TTGTTCCGTTCTTGCTTGATTTTTTCAAGCTGCGCGATATCATAAAACGTCGGATTGCTGCGGTCCATGCCGCCGTAAATCCAAAGCGCCGGCACGTTGAGCGCTTGCAGGGCGGCCGACGGATCGTAGCCGTGCATGCCGGTATAGTTCGCCAACATCGCCGTGAGTTGTGCGATAGATTTTGATTCATCGTCAGCGAGATCATCGTAATACCCCTCTATGCCCACCGAGCTGCCACCGCCATTGATGCAAATGATGAAGGCGACTTTGTCGGATTGCATCGCGACCAATGGCGCTACCCACGCGCCTTGACTCGTTCCCCAAAGAAAAATTTGTTTCGGATTGATGTCCTGATGTGTGGCTAAAAAATTGACGATGGCCAACACGTCACTGGCGCGTTCGGGAATCAACTGCGCGCTGTTTTGGAGATTGACGTTTTGATAAGTACCGGTCGATTGCCCGAGGCCGCGCTTATCATATCTGAACAACGCAATGCCCTGCGGCAGCACGATACTTTGCGCCGGCTTATCCGCTTCTCGCGTCTCTCTTCCGGAGCCCGGAATGAAAATCATCACCGGATACGGCCCCGGCGTCGAGGGAAGATCGAGCGTTCCGGTAATGGTGACATCGCCATTCTTGATGGAAAAATCACCGGCGCCTTTGGGAGCATCGTCAGGTGGAGTTGGCAAATCGTTTTTGCATGAAGCAAGAATACAAATAACACCAACCAATGCGAGCCGGTTCAAAATTTTTCGTGCGTTCATAGGAAGTATCCTTTCTTGGTTACTTTAAATGGGTCATGGTTTTGGTTTCGACGAATAGCGGCAACAAGCTATTGGTTGGCGTCGCTTCGAGACGATAATAATAAATCCCGCTCGACAGATTTTTGCCGGAAAAGTTGATCTGATGCACCCCCGCAATCATTGTTTGATTGTCAGCCAACTCCGCGACCGTGCGACCATTCACATCAAAGACTTTCAGCGTCACACGGCTCGCCACCGGCAATTCAAATTCGATATTCGTGGTTGGGTTAAAAGGATTAGGATAATTTTGTTTGAGCATGAAAGCGCGCGGCCATGAAACGCTCGGTTGTTGCTCGACGCCGCTTATGACGCCGCCCTCTTCCACCGTAAGAAAACGATTGGCCGCGAGGTTGGTGAAATGATCGATCCGCCCCGAAGGCCATTCGATGCGCAGCGAATCGAT
>JBOHQZ010001631.1:0-1207 GCA_050732275.1 bacterium | reverse complement strand
AAAGAGAATCGAGAGTTCATGGTTTGACATTAGGCTTTGATAACCGTTTTCAATTCCGCCAGCGTTTTTTCCTCGGCAGCGTGAATGTCGTAAAGCTGCGCCTGCAGGTCGGCGAAGAGCTCATTGATTTGATGATCGCTCAACGGAAATTGCGAGTTGAGCGTGCTTTCCAAATCGTTGAGCTTTTTGCTCACGGCGGTAACTTCTTGCAAGCCGGCATCACCTTGCGTTCGCAGCAGCTCGTATTTCTTTGCGAGCAGTGCCTTCGTTTCTTTGAATGGTTGCAAAGTCTCAGGCAGGGAAGAGTTGGCCAAATTCGCCCACATTTTGGCGATTTTTTTGTATTGCACAGCGATTTCTTTCAGTCGTGCCGTATTGATGATCGCGCTGGCTTCCGTGAGGAAATCGGCATACATCGCGCGTAGCCCATCGCCGCCGCCGTTTTTGAGCATGATTCCTTCGTAAATCGAGGTCAAGGTGGTGTAAAGGCCGGTTCTCTTCTTGAAAACGGTTGGCCAGCCTTTGGGATTTTTCGTATCGGTCATGAGCCTGGCCCATTTCGTAATTGCGGGCAGCGCGAAGGTGTCGGATTTCGCGCCAAGATAACTGACGCAATCACGAATGCCTTCGCTGATCGCATTTTCGAGGTCGATAGTTTTGGGCGCTTCGAGCAAGAGCAAGCGGTTTTTGTAGGATGGAATTCGCGCTCGCGCTTTCGCAAACTCGTCCGGTGAAAGCGTCAGCGGTTTTTTGCCGAGGTCGTCAATGAGCACTTTATTCTCGGCTTCGTCAATGCCATAAACTGTCAAGATCCATCCCATGCAGCCGTTGTAAGCTTCGGACAAATGCATGTAGGGCAAATGAAACTGATCAACCCAGGCAATAGCCGGCGTGCCACTGTCGAGCGCTTCCCTGAGATGCTTGTCGGCTGCTGCGGCGCCGCCGGTTTCCTTAAAGACCGGTTTGATGCCGAGACGTTTACAGAGATTGCCGGTGAACTGGACGGGATAGTTCCATTTGTTCTGAAACGCCATCACCAAAATCGCGGAAGCGTGTTTTTTAAACTCCCAGAGAATATAGCCGATGCCAAGGCCGCCGGCAATACCGAGCAGCATCGCTTCGGTGAAGGGCTTTCCAGTATGCGGTGCCTTGACGCCGAGAGCGGCGAGAGCATTTTTGATCGTGGCGGTTTCGGTATGCTTGCCGC
>JBOHQZ010001630.1:0-1207 GCA_050732275.1 bacterium | reverse complement strand
TTTTGCGGTACGTCGTGAGTAGACGGCCATCGACACAAACCGCGGCGGCGTTGAAAATATCGGCGCCTTCGCGCTCGACGAAACCAATGACAGCGATCAAACCTTGGGTGGCCTGGGCGACTTTTTCCAACGCCCGCAGATTGGCGTCGACGAAATCGCGGCGCAGCACGAGATCTTCCGGCGGATACCCGGTGAGCGCCAGCTCCGGCATGAGCACGAGATTGGCTTTCTCCTCTCGCGCTTGGTCGAGATAGTGAATCAAACGAGCGGCATTGCCGGGAATGTCCCCGACGGTCAAATTGATCTGGGCGAGCGCGAGACGTAGAGGTTGAATCATAATTTAAAAAATGAAAAACCAATATTGTAGAATAACTCAGCACCGCCGCCGGCGATTTTTTTCTTACAACAATTTGACAAACAGACTCCAGAACGGACTGACATAGAATATACAAATTTTTCACGGAAAGTCAAGAATATTGACTTAGCTCTTGTGATTTTGACCGGAATTAATTAAATTGAACTGTTTTAAAACGGCAACAGATGTGGCTAAATTTTAAAAACTGCGAGGCAGAAATGTCAGGCTGGAAAATACAGGATTCTCTCGAGCTTTATAACGTCAATCAATGGGGCGCGAATTTCTTTTCCATCAATGCCGCCGGGCACGCCGAGGTTTATCCGACGGGTGATCCCAACCGCGCCATTGATTTAAAAGTTATGGTGGATGAAATCCAACAGCGCGGCATTCAATTGCCGCTGTTGATCCGCTTCTCGGACATCTTGCGCACGCGCATCAAAAACCTGTGCGAAAGTTTTCAGAACGCGATGCAAGAATACAATTATCAAGCGGTTTATCGCGGCGTTTATCCGATCAAAGTCAACCAGCAACGCCAGGTGGTTGCGACCATCGTTGACGCCGGCAAGGCTTATCACTTTGGCCTGGAAGCCGGCTCGAAGCCGGAGTTGTTGACAACCGTTGCGACGTTGAAAGATCCGGAGGCGCTGATTGTTTGCAACGGCTACAAGGATGAGGAATATATCGAGCTGGCGCTGCTGGCGCGCCGCGTCGGCAAAAACGTCATACTCGTCGTGGAAAAATTCAATGAGCTGCAACTGATCGCTCAAATGGCGGAAAAGCTGCAAGTCGAACCGAGCATTGGGCTGCGGGTGCGGCTTTCGGCGAAAGGCTCCGGGCGGTGGGAAGCCTCGG
>JBOHQZ010001629.1:0-1208 GCA_050732275.1 bacterium | reverse complement strand
CCGGCGCATGTCGATTACCGCGATTTTGAAATCGGCGTGCCGAGTGTGATCAACATGGAACGCGCGGTGGAGCAGTGCGCCAAAACCATTTTGGTGTTCACGCCGGATTGGGTCAATAGCGAATGGACGCAGTTCGAAGGCCTCATGCTGCAAACGCAGGATCCAATCGGCTTGCGAAAAAGAATCTTGCCGTTGATGCTGGCTGATTGCGCGCTTCCCCCACGTTTGAAGATTTTTACCTACGCTGATTTCAAAAATAAAAATGATTGGGATTCTCAATTTGAACGACTGATCGCGCAAGTTAAAAAAGACTTTGCTGCGGCTGCGCCTACTCCCCCGAAATATCCGCCTCTCGACGAAAAGAACATCGACATCACCCGCTTGCCCAAAACTGAATTCGAGCTGTTTGGCCGGCAGCAGGAGTTGACGCTGCTGGATCAGGCTTGGGAATCCGCAAATACCAACGTCATCAGTTTTGTCGCGTTTGGCGGGGTCGGCAAAACCACGCTGATCAACAAATGGGTTGAGAAGATGCGTTGGGACAATTACCGCGGCAGCCAAAAAGTTTTCGCGTGGTCGTTTTACAGCCAGGGCACCAACAAGCAGGTCACCTCGGCGGATTTGTTCATCAATACCGCACTGCAATGGTTCGGCGACCAAAATCCGCAAGCAGGTTCACCGTGGGACAAAGGCAAACGCCTGGCCGATCTCGTTCGCCAACAAAAAACCTTGCTGATGCTCGACGGCATGGAGCCGCTGCAATCCGGCTATAATTTTGAAAAGGGAAAAATCAAAGACGCGGCGTTGAGCACGCTGGTGACGGAACTGGCCAAGAGCAATAACGGCTTGTGCGTGATCACCACGCACGAAAATGTCGCCGAAATCGACCGTTATCCGGCGACGTGCAAACAGATCAATTTGGAGCAAATCTCCGAGGAAGCCGGCAGCGCCTTGTTGCGGGTGCGGCGCGTGCAGGGCAGCGAGGAGGAATTGCAGCGTTTGAGCCGCGCTTTTGGCAACCACGCGTTGGCGATCAATCTGCTGGCGGAATACCTGCGCCAGTTTGAAGGCCATCCGGCGAAAAAGGGTTTTGCCGTTCCCGACCTGAATGTGCCGGAAGCCAAAGGCCGGCATGCCCGCCGCCTCATGGAAGCGTTTGCGCAACAATTTGGCAACGGAGCGGATCTGGAATTTTTGCAGATTTTGGG